>NZ_JAYKYV010000006.1:0-245695 GCF_035818535.1 Flagellimonas halotolerans
AGAGCACAACATATAAATGAAAAATGCCACTAAAACCAATATGGTTCAGTGGCATTTAGTTTAATGTTCATGAAAAAGCAGGCTTACTCCTGAATGTCCCTCCCCAAAGGGAGAAACTTTTCTCCTTTGGAGGGATTGAGGGAGGACTTGATTCCCAATGACAAAGAATTTCATTCTTATCTTTAAAACTATGGATTTCAAATCCAATAGTGGTTTATTTGTTTTTATTGATATTGTTCTGTCATTTCCTGTACTTTTTCCATATAGCCTTCCCAGCCTCCCATTTGGTTGATCGACCATAAAGTATACAATAGATAAAGTAGTCCAATGACCATGCCTATTATCGCAAGTATCCTAACTGTTTTTAATGTACTGTAATTTTTGTATACCTCTGGATTTTCAGCATACGTTTTTTCATCTTTTTTGACCAAAAAGAAAGCTATTCCCGCTAGAACAAGACCGGGTGCTCCCCCGAAACAGCAGCAAAGAAATGATAAAATGGCCAAAACTAGGGCGATAGTTACATTGGGTAAATTTTTTTGTTCCATGGTTAATAATGTTTAATGGATGAATTTGAATATATAATTTGTTAAAATTAGAGCAACGGTTGCTACGCCTAAACCGGTGATCAATCGGTTATCTACCTTTAAATTGAATACTTTATTGCTGATAATCATGGCGAACAGAGGTATAATGGTATAAATGGCCGGATACATCTGAAAAGCGGCCACAAACTCACCATGCAACAACAAATCAACGGAGCGTTGCAACCCACAACCTGGGCAATCCACCCCCAATATTTTTTTATTGAGGCACGGCAGCATGTAGTTTTCTAAACTAAAGGCGTTTATGGTTGGTGTTAGGTTCATCATAGGCTGTAGTGCCCGAAAAATACTATTATTTTTGTATTCGGGTTTAATTTTTACATCATTTTTTACCACAGCGATCAATTATGGGCAAATTTTCTATTGGAGATAGGGCAGAGGTGTTGGACGAAGCAATTGCGGGAATTGTACAAAAAGTGGATGGTGACAGGGTAACCCTGATTACCGATGATGGTTTCCCCATGCAATATGCAATCAGTGACCTTGTCAAAATCGAAGGCCATATTTCGGTGACCAATTATGAAGTGGCCAGAATCAAAAAAGAAAAGGAATTGCCCAAAAGAAGAAAAGCACCGACCATAAAACCCAAAGAGCGCAGCGCTCCCAAAATGGAGGTGGACCTACACATACATCAATTGGTTAAATCCAGTAAGGGAATGAGCAATTACGATATGCTGAACATTCAATTGGATACGGCCAAACGGCAATTGGATTTTGCGATACGAAAACGCATCCAACGAGTAGTGTTTATCCATGGGGTGGGTGAAGGCGTTCTAAAAGAGGAATTGCACTACTTGTTCAAGAAATATGACAATGTGGAATTTTACGATGCCGAGTATCAAAAATACGGATTAGGTGCCACCGAGGTTTATATTTATCAGAGCAGCTAGTTGGGAACGGTGGTGGTCACCTCGCCAAACTCGTTTATGGCCAAATTGGTAATGCGTTCCCCGTTGCCCGTAACAAAAGATATTCCGCTCAGGCTAATATTGTGTACAAAAAGGGTGCTATCGTTTTCGGCCAGCATGGTTTCCACGATTACCAATCCATCTTCCGCAATAACTTCATCAATAACTGTGGGTTCTACCACTGGAATATCATCACAGAAATAAGCATTGTCCACAGCATCCGAGAAAACCCTGTAAGTAACTTGAGATTGACCGGGCACTGTACTTTCGGTGACTATGGTGTCTCCTACAATGCCATTGTTCAAGACCCCACTTTGCAGTTGTAAGATAAGGGCTTCGCTCTCATTTATTTTGAACATCAGATTTCCTGCGTTCCTGACCGGGGCAGAGCAATATTGAACGGCAACACTGTCAAAATCAATGGTTTCAATCTGAAGGTCGCCATCACTGCAAGAAAATAGCAAGCCCAAAGTAAGAATTGAAAAGATAAATTTTCTCATGCGCCAAATTTAAAGCAATTCCATTATAATACGCCAATACTAAGATCTACTTTAAAAGAAATTAACTTTATTTCCCGTATTTTTACCCCTGTTAAAAGTGAACTCAACCATGCAAAAAGTGTATTTGGACAATGCTGCTACAACGCAGGTAAGGGAAGAGGTTATTCAGCGCATGCAACAAGCGCTTGCGCAGCATTATGGCAACCCATCTTCCACGCACAGTTTTGGAAGGTCGGCAAAAACCGCCGTAGAACAAGCAAGAAAGACCATTGCCAAAACCTTGAATGCCCAACCCTCTGAAATCATTTTCACCTCAGGGGGGACCGAAGCCGACAACATGATTTTGCGATGTGCTGTTAGGGATTTAGGGGTTGAGACCATTATTACCTCCAAAATAGAGCACCATGCCGTACTGCATACCGTGGAAGAACTCGAAAAAGAGTACAATACCAATGTTCGGTATGTGGATTTAGATGAATTTGGCAGTCCCAGCATAGCACATTTGGAGGATTTGCTCAAGAAGGACGGTTCCAGGAAGTTGGTAAGTTTGATGCATGTGAACAACGAGATTGGCAATATTACGGATATCGCTGCCGTTGGTGAACTTTGCAAAGAAAACAATGCACTTTTCCATTCGGATACTGTTCAGTCCATTGGACATTATCCTTGGGACGCGCAGGCTATACATATTGACTTTATGACTGCGGCAGCCCATAAATTCCATGGGCCCAAAGGCGTCGGATTTGCCTTTATCAGAAAAAATTCTGGATTAAAACCATTGATCGTTGGTGGGGCCCAAGAAAGGGGCTTTAGAGCGGGAACAGAACCTTTTCACAACATTGTAGGCTTGGAAGAGGCCTTTGTCAGGGCTTACGAGCACTTGGATGAAGAGGCCAAAACCGTAAAAGAGCTTAAAAAATATTTTGTAGACCAAGTTTTAAAGGAGATACCGGGAGCTGAATGCAACGGACTTTCAGGTGATTTGGAGAAAAGTACCTATACCTTGGCCAATATTCGCTTGCCGTTTGACAAACAAAAAGGGCTAATGCTCTTGTTTCATTTGGATATGAAGGGAATTGCCTGCTCCAAAGGCAGTGCATGCCAATCTGGAAGCAACCAAGGGTCGCATGTGCTTAACGAGATTCTGTCCGGTGAGGAATTGGAAAAGCCAAGTCTACGCTTTTCTTTCTCCATCTACAACACCAAGCAAGAACTCGACTACGCTGTTGAGGTATTAAAGGAATTTGCGAACAGTTAATCAGTTTCTGTTCCTGCGTTTTTCTCTGTCGTAAGGAAATTTTCTGGATGCGGTTTTCATCATTTTGTCGATGAGCTCCGTGGTGTTTTTACCGGTTTTCTTGGAGATTTCGTTTTCGTACTTCCACAGCAATTTTCCGGTTTCGCCATCACTTATTTTCACCCCAATGCGACCATAATTGGCATCTCCGCTGAAGTAATCCAAAATACTGAAATCGGTGGGCACGCCCTCGGAAAGTAAGATGTTTAGGTTTAGGTTGCCACTTATAACTCCATCGACATCCAAAATTTTGCACAATTCTTGGGTGGTGTAGGTGTCGATATTGTCGTAGTTGATATTATTTTGGGCCAAAATGGCATTGGTGTTCCTAATGTTTTGGAAGTCCACACTGAACTTTTTCCGCTTTTTCCGTTTGGAAAAATAGGTTTCCAGTGCGTTCTGTACCGCGTACCCTTCTTTTTCGGCCAATATGCTCAGTTCTTCCCTGTCCACGGCTTTTTTGAGCTCCAAATGTGCTATAAAGGGAACAATCGCCAAAATTTCATGGTCTTTGGTAAATTCATCAAACCGTATGCTCTCATAAATATTTTTTTGCGCCATAGTTAGGGTCGAAGCAAAAAGAACAAAAACAAAGACAATTTTTTTCATCAAATTTTATTTAGCCAAGCATTCGGCAATTAATTGGCCGAAGCCTATAAAAAGTTGAGTTTGAATTTCGCATTGAAGGTTTTATTCCCCGACGTTCTACATCAAAAATGGATTAATTTTAAGGAAATCGGTCTAGGCGATTTTTCGTTTGCAAAAATAACGCTATTTCCTGAAAAACGTGCCTGTATAGGTCGTAGAGTTGCCCACATTGTCTGTAACCGTAACTTTTAGCTCACATTCCGTTTCATTGGAGATATTGTCGTCAAAATTGTATGTTATGGTATTGGTCTTGGGTTCGTACTCCATCAAGATCCATTTTCCGTTCAAGGTGGCCGAATAGCTGTCAATACCGCTAAGATCATCAGATATGGTGAGGCTCAAATAACTATAGTTGCTCAACCATTGCTTTTCCTTAAAATTCTTGGGCCGTATTACAGGCGCAATACTATCCCTTACCAATGTGTAGGTGCCCAAAGTACGGGTCCGGGTGGTAAAGGAACCATCCCTTTTGTAGGTTTTGGAATAGGAAGGGTTCATTCTACTGTCCAAATGCGCAATAAATAGTTGCTTTCTTTCTTCAGCCGAATATTTTGAAGGATCGAAGCTAATGGTAAAATTCCGGTGCGCCGCAATACTATTGTCGTGTATGGTGATGGTATCGTTCCCTTTTTCCAGGTTGATGAAGAAATCCTCATAAAATGTACTGGCAGGAAAATACACTTTGGCCGCACCCAGATCAAAGTTGTTGGGTTTGTCGGCAATTACAAAATTTTCAGTGGTACCATCAATTTCACCGATTTTTTCTTCCTCCCGTTTCCCTTCAACCGGAACAATGAGCTTGGTGGTGTTTCCGGCCAAATCTGAAATGAGCAATTCCACCTTGTAGGACATTCCTTCTTCCACATTGATTTTACCATCGTTGTAAAGTGATTTGTAGATGCTCAAATGGT
Source organism: Flagellimonas halotolerans (assembly GCF_035818535.1). NCBI lineage: Bacteria > Pseudomonadati > Bacteroidota > Flavobacteriia > Flavobacteriales > Flavobacteriaceae > Flagellimonas > Flagellimonas halotolerans. The sequence goes on from NZ_JAYKYV010000006.1 coordinate 4,870, forward strand.
TGTAGGGTTCCTTAAAACATTTTTGGATTCGCTGGCGATGATCATAAAAATGGGCGTAATCAATAAGTGTGTTGATGTAACGTGTTTCCCCAAAGGAGAAAGATTCAAAGTCGAATTCGGAAAACACCCTGCCATTTACCGATTGTTTAACGGCATATACCCCGTTTTTGTTCGCCGCCATGTCCAAACGGTCAAAAGTATCGATGCCAAAACCAATAGTGCCAATGGCGGTTACCTTATCGGCCAAAAAAGAACCATCGGACTGCCTTGTGTAATTTAGCTGGATTTTCTCAGCACTTTGGTTGATCAGGGCACCTTCGGACAACGGGTAGCCATATAGTCCAGACAAGGTTGGATCTGTCGCATCCCTTACTTCATAACCATAGAGCAGGGGATTGGTGGGTTTGCCGCTTACGCTGCTTCGTATTTCAAAATGGAGGTGGGGCCCCGCGGACCCCCCCGTGTTTCCTGAGAAAGCGATTGTACTGCCTTTACTGACTTTTAACTCGCCGTAATCGGGGAACATTTCCACTTCGTAGGACTGCCTCTCGTACTGAACTTTCTTTACATACTCCTCTATTTCAGGGCCAAATTTTTTAAGGTGGGCATATACCGAGGTATATCCATTGGGGTGTGCTATGTACAGGGCCTTTCCATAGCCCCAGTGCGAAACTTTGATGCGCGTTACCGTGCCATCTGCAATGGCATAAACCGGCAGTCCTTGCCGTTGCTGGGTCTTAATGTCCATTCCCGAATGAAAGTGGTTGGAGCGCAGTTCACCGAAAGTGCCCGCTAGCACCAAGGGAATGTCCAAAGGGGAACGAAATTCACCTTGGGGGTAATTTTTTTGGGCAGGCAGGTATAATACGATAAAAAAAAAGGCTATAAAAAAGTTGTGGCGCATATAAAAATCAATATTTCCTTACGAAAGTAACCAATGTTTTTATTTGATAAAAAGATTTTAAGACAACCCATCAGTACTTCAAACAGGCTCTAAGAATAAATCCAAAAAGTATTGCGAGGTTATGCTAGGTTGGTTAACTTTGTGTAATACGTATTGTTGTTTGCATATATGAGCGAACTTGTTGAGATTGTGGATTCTTTGGAGAACAAGGTGAGCAAACTGCTGCACAAAATGGAGCTGTTGCACCAAGTGAATGCCAAACTAAAACAGGAATTGGAACTTCAAAAGGAGAAAAACGAACTCAAAGAGAGTGCTCTAAAAGAATGGGAGGAAAAATATGACTCCCTAAAAATGGCGAACACAATGCTGGGTGGTAATACTAGTAGTAAAACAGAAGCTAAGCTCAAAATAAATACATTGATCCGCGAACTTGATGTTTGTATAGCCAAGTTGGCGGATTAACGGATACCGAGATTATGGACGAGAAGCTCAAAATAAAGCTTTCCATTGCCGACAGGGTATATCCTTTGACGATTGACCCCAAGCAAGAGGAAGGGTTGCGAAAAGCGGCCAAGAACATAGAAAATTTGGCAAAAAAGTTTGAGCAAAACTATGCCGTTCGGGATAAGCAGGATGTTTTGGCCATGTGTGCCCTGCAATTTGCTTCCAAAATTGAGCAAGGTGGAATAGAACGTTCAGAAAATGCAGAGGCCGCCATGCAGCGCCTCAGGGCCTTGGATGAATTGGTTCACTCCAAATTGGGAGAATAAGTTCTTTAAAATAAAATATTGTTACTGCCCACATTGGTAATTTATTTTTGACAAACTCAACACTATTATAATTAGAAAGGGTGAGTTTAGGTTGTAAAAGCAGGCCCTACTTGTATAGGGATCCTTGATCAGTCTGTTAGCCCTAAACTTGTATTTTGGAGTTTGTACAAAACTTCTTCCGATGTGGGCTTTTTTTTTAACTAAACACAAGCAAACATGGATAATATCATAGTTATTGTTGGCGCAGCTGTTGTGGGGCTGGCAATAGGATTTGCAATTGCCAAGATGATGGAGAAAGGCAAAGCGTCCAAGACCATTGCCAATGCAAAAAAAGAAGCAGCCAATATTATAAAGGAAGCCAGTAAAGAAGGCGAGAGCATAAAGAAGGATAAGATTTTTCAGGCAAAGGAGAAGTTTTTGGAGTTGAAGGCGGAGCACGAGAAAGTCATCATCAATAAGGATAAAAAAATTGCAGAGGCCGAAAAGCGTACAAGGGACAAAGAGTCACAAGTTAGCAGCGAATTGGCCAAGAACAAAAAGCTTAACGATCAGTTTCAACAAAAAATAAAAGAAATCGAGTACAAAAGTGAGATACTCGACAAAAAACAATCTGAGGTTGAAAAGCTCCACAAGAGCCAAGTACAACAGTTGGAGGTGATTTCGGGACTTTCCGCAGAAGATGCCAAGGCCCAATTGTTGGAATCTTTAAAGGAAACTGCCAAAAGCGATGCTATGGCGTATCTGCAAAACACCTTGGAAGAAGCTAAGCTCACCGCACAGCAAGAAGCCCGAAAAATCGTGGTCAACACCATTCAGCGTATCGGAACCGAGGAAGCTGTGGAGAACTGTGTGTCGGTGTTCAATTTGGAGTCGGATGACGTTAAAGGCCGTATTATTGGCCGAGAGGGTAGAAACATCCGTGCTTTGGAATCGGCCACAGGTGTTGAGATCATTGTAGATGATACCCCAGAGGCCATTATTTTATCATGCTTTGATTCGGTTAGGAGGGAAGTGGCCCGTTTGTCGTTGCACCGATTGGTGACCGATGGTAGAATTCACCCAGCCCGCATTGAAGAGGTAGTGAAGAAGACCGAAAAACAAATCAATGAAGAAATTGCCGAAATAGGCAAGCGTACCGTAATCGATCTGGGCATCCACGGACTGCACCCAGAACTGATAAAGGCGGTTGGGCGGATGAAATATCGTTCCTCTTACGGACAAAACCTATTGCAGCACTCAAGGGAGGTAGCCAAACTCTGTGGCGTTATGGCCGCGGAATTGGGACTCAACCCTAAATTGGCCAAAAGGGCTGGATTGCTTCACGATATAGGTAAAGTTCCAATGGCCGAAGTTGAAGTGGAAACGCCCCACGCTATTTTAGGTATGCAATGGGCACAAAAATATGGTGAAAAAGGAGAGGTTTGCAATGCAATCGGAGCCCACCACGACGAAATCGAGATGACCACTTTAATTTCTCCCATAGTCCAAGTTTGTGATGCTATCAGCGGTGCACGTCCTGGAGCTAGGAGACAAGTTTTGGACTCCTACATTCAAAGATTAAAGGATTTGGAAGATATTGCTTTCGGCTTCAATGGGGTACAGAAAGCCTACGCCATTCAGGCAGGAAGGGAACTGCGTGTAATTGTGGAAAGCGAAAAAGTGAACGATGACAAAGCAGCGGAACTCTCTTTCGAAATATCACAAAAAATACAGACCGATATGACCTATCCCGGTCAAGTTAAGGTTACCGTAATCCGTGAAACGCGATCGGTGAACGTAGCCAAGTAAGCTGACACATGATGGTTTGGTTGAAGAACGTAGATTCCTTGTTGGAAAAAGTCCGTTGATTGATGCAAGCATGTCTTTGTTGATCAGGGTGTAAACTCTGTCTGAATAGGATTATTTATTTATTTCATTCAAACAGAATTATGACTACAAAAGAACAACAGGAATTCGAGAAAAAAGTACTTGACCAGTTTATATCAGGCAAGAGTTTATTTGGTAAGGACGGTGCTTTTGCGCCTATGTTAAAGAACGTAATCGAAAAAGCGCTTTCTGCCGAGATGGATTCCCATCTGGACAGCGATGAGCTGGCCAAGGGCAATAAGCGCAATGGCAAGGGAAAGAAAAAACTCAAGAGCGGTTTTGGTTCTTTTGATATTGAGACCCCACAGGATTTTCAGAGCAGTTTTGAACCGGAGCTGGTCAAAAAGCGCCAGACCATTTTAGCGGACAGCCTTTCGGACAAGATCATTGGTCTCTACGGTCTTGGGATGAGCTACCGGGATACCTCCGGTCACATCAAGGAGCTGTACGATACCGATATCTCCCACACACCGTGTTAAGCCAGGTCACCGATCAGGTATGGACCTTCTAAATTGTTGGTTGTGGGGCTATTTCTTAAAGCCTTGTACCATCAGGCAAACCTTTCCCTATCGACCTTAAAAACCCTTTGAATTTTTTGATAAAGCCATTAAGGCTTAAGTGTCGGGAACTTCCATCCCTAAAGAAACACAGGTAAGTGATGTGCAGGAAAAGGGCGTAGATAGCCACTATCAAAGAGATTCCGATTGCCAATTTTCCCATATCCGAATAGTTTTAGGTCATTTGTGTGTTTTGTTCTGCTCAACACTTCCGGTTTATTGTAACCATTCATCCAGCCTCCGGTTGGCATGGTCGTAGCCAAGGACAAATGCCTTGTCGATTCCTTTTTTGTCCAAAACCCCAATTTTTCCAAGTTCCTCGGGCACGATCAACAGATCGGGTATGTAGAGTTTGTCCATGGCATTGGCGTGCAGCATCAAAAGGTTGGCCCTTTGTGAAATTTGAAGGGCGCTCTTGATTTGTCCCTTGCCCACTTCCCTCATGGACGTGGCATAACATCCTATAATCACGTCGGAAGCTCCGGTCAGGGGCTCTACGGGAAAATTGTTCATGATCCCACCATCGGCATAGAGCTGCCCATCGATGGAAACAGGGCTGAACACCGGAGGCAAGGCCGCCGAGGCCAACAAGGGGCCAAACAATTCACCTTTTTCGAAATACACGGGTTCACCCTTCAACAGGTTCGTGGCCACTACCACAAGCCGCTTACCGAGTTCCTCGAACCGACGTGCCGTGAAAAAGTCATCAAAGAAGGGAAGGTACTTGTCCGTATCGAAAAGTCCTGGTTTGTTCAAGGTTACAAAATTGTACTTGAGCAAGGGGGTTTCCTTGAAGAAAAGTTGCATTTCCTCAATGGTAGCCCCGTCCGCGTAAAGCCCACCAACGAGCGCCCCGGCACTTACGCCGGATATCTGGCTTGGATAGATCCCACGTTGTTCCAGAGCCTTCAAGAGCCCAATATGTGCCATCCCTTTCACCCCTCCACCCGAGAGCACCAATCCAAGTGTGGCATCGATCAATGTTTCCGATTTCATCTTCAAAAGTTTTCATTGGAGGAGATATAGCACCCCCTTTCTTCAAATGTTCATTTTAAAAGAAGCTGGGTTTGGTCAATGACCAGTCCATATTATGTTCCCTACACACTGTCCCTTTCCTGGATCCCCAAGTCGGAGTGGTATCTTTCCAGGAACTTTTTTTGTCTTTCCATCATTCGCTTTCTGATGTTGTCAAGTTCCATAAAGTCCTCCCCGAAATCGCTTTCAAAAAAACCGTCGTTGAAGAACCTTTTACTAAAGAGTGAGTCCGGTGCAAAAATGTCCCCGAACCCCTGGCCCCTGAACTGTGAAAAGTGGCTGTAGAACTTGGATTCAAAGTTGCTCAAAAGGCTGTCCCTGTCCAGACCAGAGAGGTCGTTCAACGAATCGGAGGACCAGGAATAGATACTGTCGTAGCGAATTAGGTTTCCTTTCTCATCGTATTCCCTATCGACTTTCCAACTGCCCTTGGGCTGTTCGACCTCTTTGTGGCCGCCTTCCTCGACCAATTTGTTTTCCTTCTTTTTTTGGCCCTGGCAACTGTTCAGGGACAGTAACAGACCTGTTAAAAATAGCATTTGAATTTTCATCTTTCTTTTTTTTGGTTCAACATTGTTCCTATCGCCGAGTTTGATAGGCCTTGAACATTCCTTTTGGATCCAGTACCTTGGGAAGACGGTTTTGGTGGGATATCCGGAATCTTCGCTCGCCATTGCGATACCATACATTCCACATAGGTGTCCCTGTCCACAAACCCAAATAGGGGTTCCTTCTTGGCGATATATTTGAGGACCTCCATCTTGGGGCCATCGGAACCTCCTATTACCTTGACCCGGTCACCTGCCTTGAACTTTCGTACCATGAACAAACTGTTTTTAATACTGAACAGTCAGAGTCAGGCCACCTTGAGGAGCCGTCTGTAGATTGTTTTCCTTTTGGAAAAGCGCACCTGCAACAACCCGTTCTCTAGGGTGGCATGTATGCTCTCAGGGGCAATGTCTTGAGGGAGGTCCAAGGTCTTGTGGAAGGAGGCACGCGCAAACTCCCTTCGCGCCCCATTTCTTTTCCTTACTTCACGGTATTGTTTCTTCTCACCACTTATGATAAGAGTGTTGCCTTGAAGTTCCATCTTTACGTTGTCCTTACCGAACACGGGCTTGGGGATGGAAAGTCCAAAGTCTGTCTCCCCAATAGAGCTGCTCATCGATGGCATGGCCATTGGTCTAAGCTTGCCAATGCCCGTTACGCGCTTTGTCCATTTCTTTAACCATATAAGGATAGGTGGGAATTGGGTTACCTTACCTATCTCTCTGCCAAAGACTTTCATTTTTCAATAATTTAGGTTCAACAATTGTAGGGTTCAATGGAAGGGGGGCGGTCTATTGGCCCCCAGTCCATTTAACTTTCAAAAAATCTTAAATGTTAGGAAATCTTGATGGTCCTTGCCGGCTTTTTCCTTGCCTCTTCCTTCTTCGGGAGATGAATGCTTAGAATACCGTCGATGTACGAGGCCTTAATCTTGCCATCGTCAACGGAATCGGGAAGTGTGAAAGACCTCCTGAAGGATGCATAGGCGAACTCCCTACGGGTGTAGTTGTCCTCCTTGCCCTCCTCTTCTTGTTTTACCTCGGTCGAGATGGAAAGCTGTTGGTTGTCCAAATCGATCTGGAAATCGGACTTTTTCATTCCGGGGACGGCCATCTCTACCCAATAGGCATCCGCTGTTTCCTTGATGTTTACTTTGGGTACGGTAATCCCGGTGTTAAAATTTGAGGTGAACACTGGAGGCAGGTCCGAACTGAAAAAACTGTCGATCCAGTTGGACCAGGTCGGGAAGTCCAAGGTCGATTTTGCCAAACTTCCATTTTTTGGTACAGAAACTAAATTGCTCATGATTTAAAAAATTTAAGTTTAACATATTGTCTAAAAATTTGGGGCTTTCCATTCCCCGATTTTAAATGGGCAAAGGGAATGCCAAAATAGATTTCTGTCATTTTTTTGTTAAGAGCTTCTAAAAATCCCTGTCATTTTTTCGGAATGCTCGGGGTTTAAAAATGTCATTTAAATAAAATATTTATAATAAATATGTCATATTGACATTTTAAACAGTATTTTACTGAGAATTAAGTTGAAGAGATTAATAGGATTTCAACTTTGGAATGGGTTTGACCAAGTCGAAACGGTATTTTTCTATGGTTTAACCTTTTTAAAAATTTAGGTTATGGAGAAAAAACCAGTCAATGTACGGCTCATCGGAAAAAAAGGAAATTCCTATCAGCTTCAGTTCCCCAATCTTGATATTCCCGTCAACATGGACGAGACCGTGTACCATCGAATGCTCCACAGCAAAGAATACGAGTTTGGCCATTCCCCTACCAAGACCAAGCGACCTTCCTATTCGGCCTAAGCACTGGTATTAAAATTGATGGTAAAGCGGGCTACCTTCGAATTAGGGTCGTTGGTTGTTTGGATGCAGTTTTTGAGATGAAAATTTTAAATAGAATTGGTAGGGTTGGGGTGGGTTTGACGGAAGTCAAAAACTACCAAAAATGGTTGATTGGTATCATTTTGAATCTTTCCTTGAATAAATGGGGTGTATGACTTTTTTGGTTATTTCAAAGTGTATACAGACCCGATGGGCCGCACAAAGGTCTTTTATTCCTCTTCGTTGCTGTCCGTTTCTTCCTCTTCGCTCTCCCTGTTGAGTTTATGCTCCAAAATATTCAGCTTCTTCATTTTCTCTTTCCAAGTTTGAAGTGCCTCTTTTTGTTTGTCCAATTTATTGACGACTTCTTTGACCAAAGGATTGTCCTCTGAATCATCCGAGAAAAACTGAAGGTTGTTCTCCAACTGACGAATTTCGGATTTTACCTCGTCAATCTTACGCTTAACAAAAACACGTTCGTTGCCAATGGCGTAGTTATCCTCTGTTTTGGCAAGTTCCTGTACTTTGTTTCCGTATTTGAGCAATTCCGATTGTTGTTTGCCTACCCCTAATTTTTTAAAGAGGGCATCAACAATTTTATTGAACTTGCTATTGATGTGTTTTTTATTGTAGGGAATGCGACCATACTTTTTCCACTCGGCCAAAAAAGCTTTAACTGCTTCAATATCCTTTGTCTTGTCGCCACTAAGCTGAAATTCTTTGAGGCGGTCCAGACATTCGCTTTTCTTCTTAAAGTTTTCGAATTCTTCCTTGTGGGCCTCGTTCTTTTCGGCGTGCAAACGGTCAAAATAATGGTTACAAGCGTCTTTGAATTCTTTCCAGATTTTGTCGGAATATTTTCTGGGAACATGGCCAATTTTTTTCCAATCCCTTTGAATACGTTTCATTTGCGGGGTAACCTCTGTCCAATCATCACTATCCTTCAAAGAAACGGCCAACTCCAACAGTTCCTTTTTCTTTTCAAGGTTTTGTTGTTGCTCTTTTTTCTGATTTTTGTAGAAGGCGTTTTTTGTCCTATTGAATTTACGTACGGTTTCCTTAAAATAGCTCCAAGTTTCTTCGTTCACCTTTTGGGGCACCCGGCCTGCCTTAAAAAACGAATCCCTTAACGCTTCTACCTCTTTTATTTGTTGTTGGATGCCTCTGTGGTTATCCGCAACGTTTTCGGCTATTTTAGCGATGTTAGCTATGATTTTTTGCTTTTTTTCCAAGTTTTTCTCGTAGACCTTTTCCAATTCCTGAAAATGTTCTTGCCTACGCTGGTGCATGGCCTTGGTGGCGGTGCTGAATTTCTCCCAGATTTCCTCCCGATGTTCCTTGGCCACGGGACCAATGTCCTCTTTCCAGATTTTATGGAGCGTCTGCAATTCCCTGAAGGCTTTGTTCAAATCCGGTTCTTCCGCCAAAGCTTCTGCACGTTCCACCAACTTCTGCTTTTCTTCCAGATTGTGTTTAAAATCCAGGTCGCGCAACTCACGGTTTAGATGCAGAAAATCATAAAAGATTTCCATGTGATGGTGGTAGGTGCGCCAAACATCGTTGTAATTGGTGCGCGGTATGGGGCCTGCATTTTTCCACCTATTTTGAAGGTCTTTAAAGTTGTTGTAAGTAGTATTGATGTCTTCCTCAATATCAATCAGGCCTTTTAGCTCTTCAATAATATCCAACCTTTTTTGCAGGTTGGCCTTTAGGGATTGATCGAGTTGTTTGTAATATTGATCGCGTTTTTCCCGGAAATCCGAATATACCTCATTGAATTGCCTTTTGGCAACGGAATTATAGCGAAAATCAATCTCATTTCCTCCCTTGGATATAAATTCTTCTTTTTTCTCGTCAAGAAACTCTTGGAACTTTTGGTCAAACTCGTACTTAATGGCACTCACATGCTTGTTGATGGCCTGTACTTTCTCATTTTTCACCAAACGCTGTAATTCCCCGACCAAGTTTTCCATGGTCATGGAGTGGTAATCCAGCATTGGTATGGTATGCCGTTTTTCGTTTTCAGCATCTTCAGCATCCTCAGCATTGGATTCGTCAATCTCGTCTATATGTTCTTCGGAATCGTTCTTCTCGCTTTTGGATTCGGAAATACCTTCTTTCTCAGGCTTTTGAGACTCTTCGGTTTCAGATACAGTTTCTTCGGACACTTTAGATTCAGCTTGTGTGGCTTCTTCCAATTGTCCTTTTGTGTTTTCTGATGTTTCCTCTATTCCACCTTCAGTTTGCTGAAGTTTACGATCGTTTTCCTGCATTCGTTGTTTGTTTACCTGTTGATTGATGAAAATTATAGCCAATTTAACAACTTAATTGTCTAATAGCAAAAGTATTGATTCTTCTTTTGATGAAGTTTATAGATGTACGGATTGGTAAAAGCCCTATGCCGATTACTTGTTTTTAAGCATCGTTCCAGATTTCCCAAGCCTTTTCTGCCTGCTGCTCCAACATTTGTAGCCCATTGCAAATGGCGGCACCTTTGGCCTCGCCAGAAGTTAGAAAACTGGTTTTTTCGGGATTGTAGATCAAGTCGTACAGCAAATGATCAGCTCCAATATATTGATAAGGGAGTGCAGGTTTGTCCTCAATATTGGGGTGGGTGCCAAGTGGGGTGCAGTTAATAATCAGGGTGTTCTTCTTAATGATGGTTTGGTCCAGTTCGTCGTAGGTGTATTGCCCGTCCCTTTTACTACGCGAAACATAGGTGTTGGCAATTCCCAGTTCATCCAGAACAAAACGGACGGCTTTGGAGGCACCGCCCGTGCCCAGAATCAATGCATTTTTATGGTGCGGTTTCAAGAAGGGTTCCAATGATTTTTGAAATCCATAAGCATCAGTATTGAAGCCTTTTAGGCCATTTTCTGTAAACTGAACGGTGTTTACGGCCCCTATTTTCGATGCCTTGGCGTCCAGCTCGTCCAAATAGGGGATAACCTCTTGTTTGTAGGGTATGGTTACGTTAAGCCCTCTAAGATTATCTTGGGCGAGCACGCTTTTCAGCTCTTCGATTTTTTGAAGATCAAAATTCTCGTAGCTATGGTCATCCAGTCCCAAATCTTTAAATTTTTGGGTGAAATATCCCTGCGAGAAAGAATAGGAAATGTTTCTACCTAGTAGCCCGAACCTGTTCATTTTTTTTTCTGTTGTTGCCATACCAATCCAAAATCAATAATACCAAAATCCCCGTTAAAATAAAAAGTATGGCCCACCAAGTCTCTGCCTCTGCCATTTGGGGGAGGTGACGTTTATAGTTGAGAATTATTTTATCCCCGTTGGAATCCAATAAAGGGTTGCCGGCTTTGTCCACCTTAAAAATAGTTCTTTTCCAAGGCCAAAGTACGCCCAAAGACCCTGTGATAAAACCTAGCAATACCGCAGTCGTTGTAGCTTTAAAATGTTTGAGGACATAACTGAGCAAATGTGAAAAGGTAACCAATCCCGTAACGGACCCCAAGGTAAAAACTCCTAGTATCTTTAAGATTTGTATGCGTTCGGAATTTTTTACAAAGCTAAAATCCCCAGAGAAAACTTCAGAAAAAGTATCATAAAGTGCGTTGACCGAATCTACCAGTAGCAGGACATAGTTTCCCAATAAAATCAATATGAAGGAGCCGGACAGCCCGGGAAGTGTCATCCCGGAAACACTAACGATGCCACAGAAAAAAACAAAAAACAAGTTGTCGTTCTCTTTGGCAGGGTTTAAAAAACTAATGGAAATTCCAATGACTAACCCGATGATCCCTGCTGGAACGGTACGTTTGTTCCAAGGAGCAAAATCTTTCCCTATATGGTAAATGGAGCCTATGACCATTCCGAAGAAAGTGGCCCAGACAAAGACCTCGTTATGGTCCAAAAAATAATCTAGAATCCGGGAAACACTAAAATAGCTGACCAGCATTCCAAAAATCAGCAGGCCCAGAAATTTGGCATTGGTGTATCGGAAAAAACTTTTGAACCTGCCGTTAAAGAACAACTTCACCGCTTTGGAATTCAATTTTTGTAAGGAGTAGATAAACTCCTCGTAAAATCCGGCAACAAAGGCCACTATACCGCCCGAAACCCCCGGAACCTTATTGGCGGTCCCCATGCACAGGCCTTTTATGACCAAGAAGAAATTATCCAGAAATGTTCTAGGTTGCTGCGGCATGTGACCTGATGGTTTTTTCTTATTTTTTGGAAGCTACTTTTTCCAGGATAAAAATAAGTGAAAAACCTAGGATGGCTAAGACTATGGCCAGTATTAATTTGCTATCGCCCTCAAAAGCGCCCGGAAGTACGTTCATATCATCCACAACAATGGTTTTTTCGCCAAATGTTTTGGTTTCCAAGACTTTTTTCCACGGCCAAATTTTATTTAAGGAACCCAAGATAAACCCTGTTAGTAGTGCCAAAGTGATGTTTTTGTAGTGATTGAACATCCATTTGAGCAGGCGGGCAAAGCTCAAAAGCCCAAAAATGGCTCCAACGCCCACAGTCAAAATTATTTTGATATCCCTTTGGTGGACAGCATCCAAAATGGTTTTGTAGGAGCCTAGCAGTACAAGGATAAACGCTCCCGAAATACCCGGGAGGATCATGGCACAAATGGCCAATGCGCCCGAAAGAAACAAATAGGGTAGGCTACCCGAGTTATCGCTTGCAGGGAGTTCGGTTATAAAGAAAGCCAAGGCAGCTCCCAAAATCAATACAACCACTGTTCCCAAATTCCATCTGGTTATTTCTTTGCCTACCATAAAAATGGAGGCAACCACCAATCCAAAGAAAAAGGACCATAATAAAATGGGTTCGTTTTCCAAAAGCCAACTCAGGAATTTTGCCAAGGAGAGCACACTGATAAAAATTCCGAGGAAAAGGGACAATAAAAAGTTTCCATTGATTTTGTTCCAAACGGCCTTGATGCCCTCTTTTTTTAAAATTGAAATCAGGGAAAGGTTTATGTTGTTTATCGAGGTTATGAGTTCTTCATAAATGCCGGAAATAAAGGCAATGGTCCCTCCCGATACTCCTGGGACAACGTCCGCGGCACCCATGGCCATTCCTTTCAGGGTAATAAAAACGTAGTCCAGTATACGACGTGCTTGCATTAATTTGTTAATAAGGCGGGGCTACTTGGCTGTTTTCCTGATCTTTGAAACCAGCGCTTTTACCCAATCAACTTCAATGAATTCAGGGAATTCTTTTTCAAACTGCTGCAATTTACCAATATCCAATTTCATAGCCTTGGATAAGATGCTTTTTGCTTCATCCAAATCGTGATTTTTTAAATGGATGCCCGCCAATTTATAGGTAAGGTTCGAATTGTCGGGATAAAATTCCAACCCTTGGGTCAACACTTGTATTGCCGAATTGTAATCTCCGATTTTGTTGAGTACTTCCGCCCAGTTCCTCCATGTTTCCAGTTCGTAATTGCCCAAGTCCACTGCTTGTTTATAGGCAAAATCCGCCTCGTCCCAATTGTTTAGGGCAGCATATAACTTTCCGGCTTTTTTCCAATATTTTGGGTTTTCCCCATCAATATTTATGGCCTTGTTGATGTAGTATATGGCTTTTTCATGGTCTTTTTGCCTAAAATGGAAATCCGTAATGGCCAACCATCCCTTGTCCAATAAAGGATCCTCGTGAACGGTGTGGTAGTAATAATATTTGGCCAGATCATAGTTGCCCAATTTTTCGTGGCATTTACCAAGTCGTAGGAAAGCATACGATGTAGGGTCTTCAATGGATATGGTGGACTCGTAGTTCTCGATGGCCTCGTTGTACCTGCCCAATTTTTCCAGCACCTTGCCTTTTTCAAAATAGGCGCCGATAAAGGAATCGTCCGAAATCACTGCAAAATCAAAAGCGGTCAAAGCCTCGATATAGCGCTTTTTGGCCAAGTACATTTTCCCCAATTGGTGCCAAGCCACCTCGCAGTAAGGGTTTCGGTCGAGATAATCGTTAAGGTATAGGATACTGCCATCATAATCCTCCAAAAACTCAAAGCAGTATACTACGTTATAGAGTGATGAGTAGTCTCCATCATCAATCTCAACGCATCTCATAAAACTAAGTTTTGCCTGCTCGTAGTTGTCCATAAATAGATACTCCATTCCCAATAGGGAGTGAATGTCGAACGAGTGGTCCGTAATATCCAATGCCTCTAGTAGAAGATTTACGGCTTCTTGGTGCTTGTCCTGTTTGGAGCGGATATTGGCCCGTTGGATATAGACTTCCTCGTTGGCCGCATTAATGGTCTGAATTTCATCCAGAAGTGTTTCTGCAGCATCAAATTTGTCCTCAAAAGCCAATACTTCTACCTGTAAAAGCTTCAATTCCATGGAATTTGGATGCTGCTCCAAGCCAATCTGAATGGCTTTTTTGCCCAAGGAGATTTTACCGTTGTTCAGGTAGTGGTGGATAATTTCCTCAAAGTCCTCCGCATCAAAAAAGTAGACGTCATCCGTCTTGAGCATGGACTCAAATTTGTTTATGGATTTGTCAGGATATTCGTTAGATTCTAACGCCATAGGAACGTTTTTGGTTGAACTATGGACTTAAAATTAACCCTTTGCGGTGCTCTTCAAGTCCAAATTCGGGGTATGTTATCAACAAATTAGTTAACAGTACTGGGTTTGTAGCTATTTAAAATACTGAGGATTTGGTCGCAGCCCTCCTCAATTTCTTTCATGGAAATGGTCAATGGGGGCGATATCCTCACGGCTTTGGGTTCAAATAAAAGCCAAAAAAGAATCAGTCCTTGTTTAGCGGCCTCAAGGATTAAATAGTCGGCCACTTCCTTGCTTGCCATAATAGGGGCAAGCATTAGGCCCTTGCCCCTTATTTCTTTTATTAAGGGATGATCCAATAATTTTCGGAACAGTTTTTCTTTTTCCAAGGTTTGTGGAATAAGGTCTGTTTCGGTGATTTCTTTGAGGGTTGCCAAACTTGCCGCTGCAATCACGGGATTCCCTCCGAAAGTAGTGATATGGCCAAACTTTGGCTGCTCTTTTAAATCTGCCATAAGCTCGTTTGATGCCACAAAGGCTCCCACGGGCAAGCCTGATGCCATTCCTTTTCCAATCACCAAGATGTCCGGCATGCAATTAAAATGTTCAAATGCGAACAATCTACCTGTACGGCCAAAACCGGGCTGTATTTCATCCAGAATCAACAAAGCACCGACTTCGTTGCAACGTTTTCTTACTTTTTCTAGGTAATGGTTCTTTGGTAAGATAAATCCAGCGCCCCCTTGAATGGTTTCCAAGACCACGGCAGCGGTTTTCTCGGTAATGTTGTCCAGTTCTTCCTTCGCATTAAATTGGACGAACCTCACATCTGGAATCAGCGGACGAAAGGCACTTTTGCGTTCCTCCAGCCCCATCAAACTTAAACTGCCCATGGTGTTACCGTGGTAGGCATTTTTTGCAGCAATAATTTGTGAGCGACCTGTGTGCCTTCGGGCCAGTTTAATGGCTCCTTCCATGGCTTCCGTTCCCGAATTGACCAAATAGGTGGTGTTCAGCTTGTCGGGTAGGTGTGCCGCCAATAACTTTGAAAATTCGACCGCTGGTTTTTGCACATACTCACCATAGACCATCACGTGCATGTACCTGTCCACTTGTGCTTTAACGGCATCCACAACTTTTGGATGGGAATGTCCCAAACTGCATGCAGATACCCCGGCCACAAAATCCAGATGGGCATTGCCATCTTGGTCGTAGATGTAGCTGCCCTTGGCATGGGAGACTTCCAAGGCCAATGGGTGTGTGGAAGTTTGGGCTTGGTATGTGAAAAAGTCGTTTTTGGACATTACGGGGTCTGTGCCTTCTTTTTAAGAACCGGTTTTTTGGGTTTTACAGCCTTGGAATTGGGTGCGTTTATAGGGTCGTTCTGGTTTTTCTGCCGTTCGTTTTCCTCAGCATCAATATCAATGGGGTTGTCTATTCCCCTAATTTTAACCAGTTCTATGCTGTTGTCGTCTTCATCAAAAATTTCCTCCTTGGACATTATTCGTTCATCACCACGCCAAACAAATCCTTTTAATTTTCGGCTTTCAACAGGCAAGTCGGTCTCGGGGAATATATCCCCATCAGGATTCACATAGAAAGTAATGTCCTCAATGTCGTTATCGGCCATGAGCAATCGAATCTTGCTGCAGATGGTTTTATCTATGCCAATGAGTTCCTCATCATCGTTGTAGACGTAGTAAATCACCTCGGTGTTTTGGACCAAATCAATGATTTTGAGCTCGTTTTCCACGAATTTGCCAAAGAGGTTTTTGCCCTTGGCTTGATTGTATCCAGTTCCACTAATGGTATCCAACGAAATAATAAAGGCATTTTCTATCACTTTTAGTGAATCGAGCTTATCGGTCTCCATGTCCGATATCAAATGAATGCTATCACCTGTGATTTGATTGTCCACGTTCCACAAAATAGGGTCGGTTATCAACTCGGTGACCCCCGTTCTCTCATCAAAATGAATGGAATCGGATTTACCGCTCAAATCGGTTTTATAGAACTTGGCATTTCTGAAAGCTCTTACGATGCGTTCCTCTTCTTTTCCTGTTACCATCAAAGTATCTCCGTGCATATAAAGCGAATCTTTTTGCACCAAACTGATGGAAACCGCCCTTTTGGTCGCAAAAACGGAATCTTTAGCCTTGTGTACCTCGGCATAGTGGGCTCTGATCACTCCATTGTTGATGGTGTCCGTAATCTGGATGTTGTTGGTGGCCGAGGCAAATTCGGTTGCTTTGTCAAAATAAAGGCTGTCCCCCTCTATGATTTTATTGTCGTAATCAATGCGGGTATTCTTAATGCCGTAGCCTTGTTCTATTTTGGTGTCGTAGAACCCACGTTCGCAGTAAATCTTATATTCTTCGCCTGTTATGGTGGATGGGCCGTACATGTAGGCGTTTTTGGAGGTAGTGTAGTAGTCCAACTGCTCGGAATCGATAATGTAATCGGGGTTGTCTATATGCACATTTCGCTGGAACTGATACTTTTTCGGGGTCATAAAATAGGTGCCCACTTTGCTGGTGAGCACATTGGCGGAATCCACCACTTTACCGCCTGAGTTGTAGTAGGCCTGCTGTTTTTCTCGATCAAAATAAAGGGTGTCAGTGGTCAATGTCATCTGGCCGTTGGTCAAATCCACTTTTTCCCAGGCTTTGGCCAGTTTGGTGTTTCCATCATAATCCATTTTGCCACTGTTCATTTCTATGGAATCCCCTTGTTGTAAACGGATGTTGCCAATGGCCTTTAAGCGGTTTTCTTCAGTATAGAAAATAGCAATATCGCACCAAAGGTCGGCACCTTGGTGTTCAAACTGGACTTGGCGCTCGTCGTCTTTGCTGAAAATGGATGCGCCAGGAAACCGAGCCTCGTCCTTGGTGAAGTTGGCGCCGTAAACAATATTTATTTGCCTTTCTCCTTTGGGTTCTTGTTCTTGGGCAAAAACGCTAAAAGTGGCCAAAAATAGAATGAAAAATGAAACGCTTTTCAAATTCATGGAATTTTGCCCAAAAGTAGGATTTTTAACGGACGTGGCATATACCGTTTAGAAAGCTTTGGCATTTCTGTTCCAAATGATTGCAGCCTTGTATTTTACTTTCCGTGTTTTAAGGAAAGCGTAATATGTCCGTAATGCTGGGTATTGTGATAAAGAACCTCCTTGTTATCTAAAACCCCGCAAACTTGCCTAACGGCAGTCAGGTTTGATTGTAGTTGCTTTAGTTTCTATGAATTTTATAGAAAACCCCCTCTCACCAAGGGGGGAAGTTTCCCTCCTATGGAGAGATTAAGGGAGGACTTAAAAGAACCTCAATCTTTTTGAAAACTATGGATTTCAAATCCATAATGGTTTATCTGTTCAAAAATGCAGAGTACATCCAAACCGATTTTTCCTGTTCACGGATGTAATCGCTCATCAAGGCGTTGGTACCCTCATCGTTGGAATCTCCGGACATTTCCAGAAGCTCCCTTTCCAAAGGTAACAGCACTTCATAGCCATTTAGGATTGCCTGAACAGCTTCCTTGCCGTTTGATACATTCTTTGCTGCTTCAATCTTGGATAGCGCTGAATAATCGGCATAATTGTGCAAAGGGGTGAAGCCCAAGGTCAGGATTCTTTCTGCAATTTCATCAATTTTCACTAATGAGTCGTTGTATAGCTCTTCAAACTTTGCGTGAAGTTCAAAGAACTTTTCGCCCTTAATGTTCCAATGGAATCCACGGGCGTTCATATAGAAAATTTGATAGTTGGCCAAAAGCTCGTTTAGCTTGTCGGATAAATCGCTGGATATTTTTTTATCGAGCCCTATTTTATTGAGTTTATCAGTCATATCGCTTTATTTTTAAATTGAATTAAAGATAGAGCAAATGTCCCGTGCTTAAAGTGATATAAGTCACATAGGGCAATGTCTTGGATACTGATAAATTAGCTTACCTATGAATAGTTTGAAGCCTGTCCGGACCTACGGATACAATTTTAATTGGTACGTTCAACTGCCCTTCCAAGAACGTAATATAGTCGTTCAGTGCAGTGGGTAACTCCTCTGCGTTGGTCAGTTTTGTAAGGTCTTTGGCCCATCCTTTCATTTCGGTATATACAGGGGTTACGTATTCCTCTTCAATATTGTAGGGCAAATGTTGGATTTCCTCTCCCTTATATTTGTAGGCCGTACAAACCTTGATGGTTTCAAAACCGCTTAAAACATCGGCTTTCATCATCATAAGCTCGGTTACCCCATTAATTTGAACGGCATATTTTAGGGCGACCAAATCCAACCAACCACAGCGTCTTGGCCGTCCAGTGGTGGCGCCGAATTCGTTACCTATTTTTGCCATTCTTGCCCCATCCTCGTCAAAAAGCTCGGAAGGGAACGGTCCGCTGCCCACACGGGTGGTATAGGCCTTGAATATTCCCAAAACTCTTTCAATTTTATTGGGAGCCACGCCTAATCCGGTACATGCACCGGCTGCCGTAGTATTGGATGAGGTTACAAAAGGATATGTGCCGAAATCAATATCCAATAAAGAGCCTTGGGCACCTTCGGCCAAAATCTTTTTGCCTTCTGCTTGGGCTTTAAAAATGTACTCCTCGCTGTCTATAAAGGTCAATTTTTTAAGTGTTTCCACACCTTCACAGAATTCTGCCTCAAGTTCGGCCAAATTGTATTGGATGTCCACATTGTAAAAATCAATCATGGCTTCGTGCTTATTGGCAAGGGCACGGTATTTTGTTTTCCAATCGTCAAACTCAAGATCACCGACACGCATACCGTTACGGCCGGTTTTGTCCATGTAAGTTGGACCAATGCCCTTAAGGGTGGAACCAATTTTGGCCTTGCCTTTGGAAGCTTCCGAGGCAGCATCCAATAAGCGGTGCGTTGGTAATATCAGATGTGCTTTACGGGATATGAAAAGCTTGGTTTCAATATCAATATTGAACTGCTCCAAGTTGTCCAGTTCCTTTTTGAAGATTACGGGGTCTATTACAACTCCGTTCCCCACAACATTTATGGCGTTCTTATGAAAAATCCCGGAGGGAATCGTGTGCAAAACGTGTTTTATGCCATCAAACTCCAAGGTGTGGCCGGCGTTGGGCCCTCCTTGAAATCGGGCTATAATATCGTATTCCTTGGTCAGTACATCAACAATTTTTCCTTTTCCTTCGTCTCCCCATTGGAGTCCAAGCAATAAATCTACCATGTAAAGTTCGGGTTATTCAGTTAGGTTTTTTTCTTTGTTTCGAGTTCCGTAGAAATATAATGAGTGATTGTTGATCTTAATGTCAAAAACCTCTTCAATTGTTTTTTTGATGGATTGAATGCGTGGGTCGCAAAACTCCACTACTTCGCCTGTATCGGTCAAGATAACATGATCGTGCTGACGGTCGAAATATGACTTTTCGTACTGTGCCTGATTTTTGCCGAATTGATGTTTGCGTACCAATTTGCTCTCCAATAATAGTTCAATGGTATTGTAGAGGGTGGCACGGCTTACCCTGTAGTTTTTGGTTTTCATTTTAATGTAGAGCGATTCCACATCAAAATGATCATCACTTTCGTAAATTTCCTGTAAAATGGCGTAGCGTTCAGGGGTTTTGCGGTGTCCTTTTTCCTCAAGGAACGAGGTGAACACGTTTTTTACAATTTCCTGATTTTTATTGTTTCCCATGGCTTTCTACCTATACTAAGGCACAAAGGTACAGTTAAAAATTAAATTCTACTTACTTTATCTATCCCTTCGACCTGCTTTAAACTGTTCATCAATCTTTTAAGGATATTGTTGTTTTTTACGACCAAGGTGATTTTTCCCTTAAAGGTACCGCCATCTGCACTAAAGTTGAGGTTGCGCATGTTCACGTGCATATTTTCGGAGATGATTTTTGTAATGTCCTTTACCAACCCCATGTTGTCTATTCCCGTAATTTTAATGTCAACGGAGAATTCCTCCTGACTGGAATCTATCCATTTGGCGCTGATGATCCGGTAAGCATAGTTGGACTGTAATGATATGGCATTGGGGCAATTTTTCTTATGCACTTTGATGCCATCGTTTACGCTTACAAAACCAAAGACTTCGTCGCCGGGAATGGGATTACAGCACTGGGACAATTTATAGTTGAGCCGTTCTTCCTCCTTGCCAAACACAAGTAAATCGTACTTGGTGGTAATTTCGTTTTTATCAACATCTTTAGGGGGGGGCGTTTTGCGCATCCGGTTCTTAAAGAAATTGATGAAGGCATTGTGATAGGAGGAAGAGAAATCCTTCAGCTTATCGTTGTCAATAACCCCGATGCCCACCCTGTAGAACAGGTCCAAGCTGGTCTTTAATTTGAAGAAAGTCACCAGTTTGTTGATGGTATCCTCGTTCAGGTTTATTTTTTGCGCTTTCAGTTTGCGTCGCAATATCTCCTTTCCTTCTTCGGCAACCTCTTTTTTCTCTTCGCTGAGCGATGATTTTATTTTGGACCTAGCTCTTGCTGTTTCGGCATAATCCAACCAGTTTTGGGTGGGTTTGGCGCTTTCCGAAGTTATAATCTCCACTTGGTCGCCACTGCGCAGCTTGGTTCCAAGCGGAACCAGTTTCCCATTTACTTTGGCACCGCGGGTCCTTAAACCGATTTCAGTGTGAATGTTGAACGCAAAGTCCAATGCCGTTGCACCCTTCGGCATGGATTTTAAATCTCCTTTGGGGGTAAAGACAAATATTTCTTTGGAGTATAGGTTCAGTTTAAACTCTTCAACAAAATCAACAGCATTGCCATTGGCACTTTCCAGTGCTTCCTGTAATTTGTTCAGCCATTCTTCTATACCTTGTTCTTTTTGTGCCCCGTGCTTGTATTTAAAGTGTGCCGCATAGCCTTTTTCGGCGATTTCGTGCATGCGCTCACTTCTGATCTGTACCTCTACCCATTTGCCCTTGGGGCCCATTACTGTAATGTGTAGCGCTTCGTAACCAGTGGATTTTGGTGAAGTAATCCAGTCACGTAATCGGATGGGGTTAGGAGTGAAGTGGTCGGTAACAATGGAATAGATTTTCCAGGCGAGGAATTTCTCGTTCTTTCTATCGGATTTGTATATGATCCGGATGGCGAATTTATCGTATACTTCGTCAAAAGAAACATTTTGGGCCTTCATCTTCCTGCGGATGGAAAAGATGGACTTCATTCGGCCTTTGATGTAATAATTCAAGCCTTCCTTGTCCAAGGATGTCCGGATTACGTTGGCGAAATCTTCGATATAGGCGGAACTTTCCTCCTCTGTCCCTTCTATTTTGGCCTGAATGTCGTTATATACTTCAGGCTCCGTGTATTTTAAAGAAAGGTCTTCCAAGTGGGTCTTGATGTTGTACAAACCTATCCTGTGTGCCAAAGGGGCATAGATATACAGCGTTTCGGATGCAATTTTCACCTGTTTGTGCTCCGGCATGGAGTCCATGGTGAGCATATTATGGTAGCGGTCTGCAATCTTAATAATGATTACCCGAACATCATCATGCAGGGTCAGCAGCATTTTTCTAAAGTTCTCAGCTTGCTGACTGATGTCTTTGTCTTTCTTTAGATTGGCAATTTTGGTGAGTCCGTCAACAATTCGGGCAACGGTCTCGCCGAACATCCGCTCAATATCGGCCAAAGTATATGGTGTGTCTTCAACTACATCATGGAGTAGGGCAGAGGCAATGGAAACGGCATCCAGGCCAATTTTGGACGCTACGATCTTGGCCACGGCAATCGGGTGGAAAATATAGGCTTCCCCTGATTTTCGTCGCTGATCCTTATGGGCATCCACGGCCACGTCAAACGCAGAACGAATCAACTTCTTGTCCTCATCAGTCAGCGTTTGGTAGCTTATGCGAAGTAATTCCTTGTACTGCTTCGCAATCTCCTTGTTCTCTTTTTCAATAGCAGCCTCTGTCATAGTATTTTAAATTTACTACAATCTTATTATCTAAACAACAAAATCTATGCCTTAAGGTTTCGGATACGTTCCACCAATGGAGGGTGGGAGTAGTGCACAAAAACATAGGCGGGGTGTGGCGTTAAGTTGCTCAAGCTTTTTTTGGACAACTTTTTTAAGGAAGATACCAGTGGTGTTGCCTCAAATGTGGTTTTGGCAAAATCGTCGGCTTGGAACTCGAATTTTCTCGATAAATAGTTCATGATCAAACCGGTGATTTCGGAGATTGGGCTGTACAACAGGGCAAAACCTACCAAAGCGGCATGGAAACTTGGTGTGGATACCCCAATGGCCAACGATATTTCAGGGTGGTTGATGAACAATGAAAGTATGAACAATGTCAGACCTGTGGTCAAGAGTGAGACAATAAGGTTGACAATAATATGCTTCTTCTTGTAATGACCTACTTCGTGGGCCAATACTGCCACAATTTCATCTTCGCTCAAATCATTGATCAAGGTGTCGAACAGGGTGATGCGTTTTTCTTTTCCAAAACCCGAAAAATAGGCATTAGCCTTTGTGGAGCGCTTGGAGCCATCGATCACAAAGATGTTTTGGAGCTCAAAACCCACTTTTTGTGCATAGTTTTCAATCGAACTTTTTAAACTGCCATCTTGCAAAGGTGTTTGTTTGTTGAAAAGCGGAACAATCAATCGACTATAAAACAAATTGATAAAAAGGATAACCCCGGCGACCATGGCCCATGCATACATCCAAAAATTGGGCCCTGTAGACTGGTAAAACAGCATAAACAAGGTCAGAATACCTCCTCCAAGAACGATGGTCAGGATACCGCCTTTTAATTTGTCCGATACAAAAATGGACTTAGTGGTTTTGTTGAACCCGTATTGTTCTTCGATGACAAAAGTTCGGTAGTATGAAAATGGCAATCCTAGAATAGAGCTGCCCAACATAATGATTCCGAAGAAAATCAAAGCCATTGGAATGGGTTCGTCGGTGAAGGAGCGAGTGAGTTGGTCCACCCATTCAAAACCTCCAAACAACAGAAAACATATTGTCAGCACAAGGGAGAACCCATCGGAAATCACCCCAAATCTATAGTTGGTCTGTTTGTACTGTTGCGATTTTCGATACTCGTTCTCATCATAAATATCGGCAAGCTCTGGGGGCAGTGTTGATTTGAAACGCTTGGCATTCAGATACTCCAAATACTGGTGAACCAGATATTGGACTACAAGGATGACTAGAATGACATAAAAGAGAGTATTTTTTTCCATAGCTTAAAATCCGCGCTGGCGCTTCGCCTCAAATATAAGTATTGCAGCGGATACCGAAACATTCATGGAGTCTATTTCTCCCTGCATCGGTATAATTATGTTTTGGTCGGAATTTTTAAGCCAATTTTCGGTCAATCCAGTAGCCTCGGTACCCATAACCAGGGCCGAAGCGGCTTTAAAATCACATTCCACATAATTTTTGGAAGCGGTTAGGGCAGCACAGTAAATTTTGATTTGGTTGGTTCGTAAAAAAGCAATGATTTCGTCCGTGGTCCCCACGCCTATTTGGTTGGTAAAAAGGCAACCTACGCTGGAACGTATAATGTTTGGACTATATAGATCGGACTTGGGGTTTGCTATTAAAACGGCGTCCACAGCGGCCGCATCGGCGGTTCGCAAAAGTGCGCCTATGTTTCCAGGTTTTTCTGGAGCTTCGGCCACCAGCACCAAAGGTGTTTTGTTTTTAAAGCAGATGTTCTCCAATGCATGATTTTTGGACAGCATCAACCCGAGAACACCTTCTGTGGTGCCACGGTGGGCAATTTTGCCATAAACACTTTCAGAAACTTGGATGACTTCAGGATTTAAGGACTTTGTAATGGACTCAATGGAAATATCGCCTATAATTTCAGGACAAAAAAGAAGGGTTTGCAAAGTATACCCTCCCTTTTGCGCCAGTTCAATTTCCCGTTGTCCCTCTACAACAAAAAGCCCGGTCTTTTTCCGTTCACGGGATTTTTCCTTTAGTTGAAGAACTTTTTTCACCAAGGGGTTTTGGGCACTACTGATTAGTTTAGCTTCCATACGCATGGTAAAAATAGCTATTCCTGTAATTATAAAAAGGGGTTTTCGACCAATTGATAAAAGTCATATCATGAACAAATTAACCATTCTAGGGTTTTTTCTGGTCGTTTTAGCCTGCAAACAAACGCCTAAAACCGAAACAGTTAAAAAGCCTGTTCCTCAGGAAATTGACGAATCCAAAACGAAGTACCCAGATGCCATGGTCAAAGTTTTTGATGCACATGGGGGTTTGGAGCAATGGAAGAAGCAACGAACATTGTCTTATGTTCTTCCAAAACCTGAGTTGTCCGAAACACACACTGTTGACTTGTGGTCCAGAAGAGATAGAATCGGCACCGAACAATTTTCAATGGGATTTGATGGTGAAAAAGCGTGGCTTTTGGATACAGATGAAAACTACAAAGGTGACGTAGGATTTTATCATAATTTGATGTTTTACTTCTATGCCATGCCCTTTGTGTTGGCCGATGATGGTATTATGTATTCCGCAACTGAAGATTTGGAATACGGAGGGAAGAAATATCCCGGCCTCCAAATAGCTTATGAGTCGGGAGTTGGGGCCTCATCTAAAGATGAGTACTTTATCCATTTTGATCCCGAAACCCATCAAATGGCTTGGTTGGGCTATACGGTGACCTACCAATCTGGGGAAAATTCAGATAATGTTAAATGGATTCGTTATGATAATTGGCAAGAGGTAAATGGATTGATTGTTCCTGAATCCATTACATGGCACAAATTTGAGGAAAGAAAAATTCTAGAGCCTGCAAGTACGGTCACTTTTGAAGAAGTTGGCTTGAGTGAGACCTCCAAACCTAAAGGGTTTTATGAAAAACCAGAAAATGGGGAATATGTGCCCATTAAAATGAATTAATCACACAAAACAAAAACGGCGCCCTTCCGAGCGCCGTTTTTTATTTTGGAATCTATTGTCCTTCTTTTTCTCTTTCGTATTTGCCCATGTACCGTTTCCAAAGTTCGGTCTGGTGGGTTTCCAACGAAATATCCCTACCATCAATATAGGCTTTAGTGAGTTTATTGGTTCGCATGTCCAATGCATCTCCCTCAGAAATAAAGAGGGTGGCACTCTTGCCTTCTTCCAGAGTTCCGTACCTATCATCAATACCCAAAATTTTGGCTGTGTTGCCAGTTAGTAATTGTAGGGCAGTTTCCTTATCTAGTCCATGAGCTACTGTTTGGCCTGCGTAAAAGGCAAGGTTCCTGGCTTGGAAGTTGGCGGCATCCTCATTTTGAAGGCCTACCAAAAGACCGGCATCCAACAATAATTTTGGTAATTTGTAGGTGATGTCGTAATCATCATCATCAAAACTTGGCAAGGCGTGTGTCCGTTCCACTAAAACGGCAACATCGTTTTCCTTTAGAAAATCAGCTATTTTGTTGGCTCTATATCCTCCAACGATTACCACGTGCTTCACGCCCATTGCTTTGGCCATGGTCACACCATCGGTCATCTCCTTTTCGCCATCGGCATGGATGTACAAACGTTGAGTCCCA
Organism: Flagellimonas halotolerans; assembly: GCF_035818535.1. Lineage (NCBI taxonomy): Bacteria > Pseudomonadati > Bacteroidota > Flavobacteriia > Flavobacteriales > Flavobacteriaceae > Flagellimonas > Flagellimonas halotolerans. The sequence goes on from NZ_JAYKYV010000006.1 coordinate 30,406, forward strand.
TCAAAAAGACCCTGCATGGCGGCAAACGGAAGGTTTTTCTCCGTCTCGCTTGTTTTTCCGTAGGCTTTGGAATTTTGGAAAAACATTTTGATGTCTTCCATTTCCTTCCCATAATCCTTGTTGGGGATATATCCTCTTTCTTCGCCCATCCACCAGCGGCCTCTTCTAAAAAAGTTTGGCCAGTTCATGTGGATCCCATCGTCTGTTTTTAAGGCAGCGTCTTCCCAGTTCCATGCATCAAACTGAACAATGCTGGAAGTTCCGGAAATGGTCCCGCCCTGTGGGGTTACCTGTCCGATTAATACACCGTTGGGACGCATACTTTCCACAACCTTGGACTCTGCGTTATAGGCTATCAAACTACGGACATGGGGAATCATCTCGCCAATTTCATCTTGATCGTCACTTGCTCTAACGGCATCGACTTCTACCAAACCAAGGGGCTTGGAAGGAGCGATAAAGCCTGGGTAAACATGTTTGCCCTCTGCATTGATCGTTGTCCCGGTAGTCGGTGTCGTAACATCTGCACCGATAGCGGTAATCTTTCCATCATTAAAAATAATGGTACAGTTTTCTATCACCTCGCCATTACCAACGTGGGCCGTCGCCCCTATAATGGCAACTTGTTCGGATTGAGGTGGGGCAGGGGTTTGTTGTGCGTTCAATGAAACCCCAAAAACAATTGCTATGATTAAAACTATTTTTTTCATGATTTATTTTTAAAGGGTGTCACAATTAAACTCTTCTTTCTTGCTTTGAACGGGAGTACGGGACTTTTCACCCTTCTTGTTCTCGTTCAACATCATACCAATAAGTTGGTTTCTTTCCTTTTTGATGGATTCTCGTAGCTTTTTGTCCTTTTCCAAGTCAAAATAAACTTTACCCTCGATCAATGTTTTTTCAGCTTTGGCATAAACCGATAGGGGATGGTCGCTCCAAAGCACTACATCGGCATCCTTGCCTTCCTCTATACTTCCCACGCGGTCGTCCAAATGAAGCAATTTGGCAGGGTTCAAGGTTACCGTTTTCCAGGCTTCAATTTCAGACATGCCTCCATATTTTACGGTTTTGGCGGCTTCTTGGTTCAATCTTCTGGACATTTCCGCATCATCGCTGTTAATGGCGACGGTAACACCTTGGCTGGACATGATGGCGGCGTTGTAAGGAATAGCATCGTTCACTTCATATTTGTACGCCCACCAATCACTGAATGTACCTCCACCAACACCGTGTTCGGCCATTTTATCGGCTACTTTGTAACCTTCCAAAATGTGTGTGAAAGTGTTCACACGGAAACCAAATTTCTCGGCGACTTTCATCATCATGTTGATTTCGCTCTGTACATAAGAGTGACAAGAGATGAATCGCTCTCCGTTTAGGATTTCGGCCAAGGTTTCCATTTCCTCGTCGTGGCGGTAAGGTTCACCGCTCTTTTTCTTTTCATCATATTCCTTGGCGCGTTGGAAATAATCGGTATATACCTGCTCAACGCCCATTCTTGTTTGAGGAAAACGGGAATAACTGCCCCAGTTGGACTGCTTTACGTTTTCTCCCAGAGCAAATTTGATGAACTTGGGTGAGTTGTCGAATACCATATCCTCGGCACTTTCTCCCCATTTCAATCTAAAAATGGCAGACTGTCCACCGATTGGGTTGGCAGAACCGTGCAACAATTGGGCGGTAGTAACCCCACCGGCCAAATCACGGTAAATGGCAACGTCTTTTGGGTCGATTACATCTTCCATACGTACTTCCGCGGAAGAATTGTGTCCTCCTTCGTTAATGGATAGCGCAGCAATATGTGTGTGCTCGTCAATAATTCCAGCAGTTAAGTGCTTTCCGGTGGCATCAACCAGGGTAGCTCCCCCAGCACGCAAATCTTTACCGACTTTGGAAATTTTACCATTTTTAATCAATACATCAGTGTTCTCCAGAATGCTCTCTCCTGTCCAAACGGTCGCATTTTTAAACAATATATTCTCTTGTTCAGGCTTTTTCTTGAAGCCATATCCAACATTGGGATAGGTCAAAGCCATAAGCTGGGGCTTTTCGTCAGTCTCCTTGTCTTTGGATTTTTCTTCAAAGGATGAAGTCTTTGTCATCGTGGCCTTAGTTTCATCACCATTGGGAAGCACCACACTTCCCGTAATGGTTTTAGTGTCCGGCAGAACATGGGCGACCATACGGTAAGAACCTACATTGTCTTCACTAAAAGAGATATTCAACCAATCGGAGGAATAATCTATCTTGGAATCTACTGTTTCGTCACCTTTTTTGATTTCCGCTTTTGGTTTATCGGCATCTCCTGTCAAGGAAACCTTGTAGGTGCTTCCGTTAACAGCGAGATTATAATCCCCACGAATATCGATGATGTCCATGCTCTCGATAACATTCTTGGTTCCCTGGACCCAGTTTTCGTAAAGCGTGGTCCCTTTGTCAAAAATATCACCAGAGGTAATCAAGAAGTTGGCTTGGCTTCCGGCTTGTAGTGATCCTATTTCGTTGGATTTTCCCAAGATCTGGGCGGGAACAGTGGTCAAAGCTTCCAATGCCTTGGTCTTGGATAGGCCATAGGTAATAGCTTTCATAATTTTTTCCTTCAAATCTTTGGGGGACTTAAGTCCGTGCAAAGTAATGGAGAAATCCACACCGTTATCGGCCAAAACCTTTGGATTTGATGGAGCCAAGTTCCAGTGCCTCATATCTTTCAAGGCAATGTATTTTGCCTCGTATGGGTTGGAAACATCGAATGCATCCGGAAAGTCCAGCGGTAGGATTAATTTGGCGTTGGTGGCCTTAATTTGATCAATACGCTCGTATTCATCGCCCCCGCCCAAAATGGTATATTGAATACCAAAAAGGTCTCCGATTTTATCAGCACGTAAAACGTTACCATTATCACCGGCAGCATAAATCTGGGTCAATCCCTTGTTGGCAATAAGTGCTTCCAAGGAACGGTCCTTGGTGTCCACATTGCCCTTGCTGTACCAGTCCATGTCGTAATAAACCTGGCGCATCAATGCCATGGCTCCCATTAGTGAGCCTGGATAGGATTGTCTCGAAGCAATGCTTTTTTCAAAAGAAAAATATTGCGCAGATTTATCGGATAGGATACGTTGTGCTTCGGATGCTTCATCGTTCAAAGCAACCAAAAGTCCTGTCCCTCTGGCAATACCATCTTCAATGTGCGCATTGATGGTTCCAAAACCTGCATTTCGAAGTTCTTTGGCCTCTTTTTCATCATAAGTAAAACTATTGATGGCATCGTTCTCTGGCATAATATGGTCGTTCCAGTAGAATCCTTCCCTGGATGGCCCATATTGTGCCGATCTTCCGCCGCCGTTGGCTTTTTTGGGAAGTTTTATTCCAAATCCTGAGAATACATCGATGAATGATGGGTAGATGGATTTTCCATTAAGATTTTCTACAACGGTATTTTTGGGAATGCTTACGGATTTACCCACTTGTACCACTTTGCCGTTTTGGATGAGCAAGGTACCGTTATTGATAACCTGTGTTGGGGTTACATAGATCTTGGCATTGGTGAATGCCGTGTAATTGTTGTTCTTCTTTGCCTTTACGCCATCATTTTTTGGAAAGTAGTCCTGCGCAAACAAAGAAACACTGCCCATGAAGAGAAACAGTGCTAAAAGTTTAAGTTTCATAAGGTTTGAATTGAATTAGTCGGTTTAAATATAACCTAACTCTAAGGACTCCACAAGTTTCAAGGGGAGTCTAACTGTTGATTTCGATAATTAATCATCAATCCAACAACAGAGTTGTAACTTTTGATGCCGTCCTTTTGGTTGTTAACCTTTAAAAAAGTGTTGAATACGGATTTAAATATGGGTTCCATGGGGTTCTCATATTTTTCCCAAAAATCGCGTAATTCATTAAAGTTCTCCTTTACCCCCTTGTTTATGGTGGCAACCATCTCATTGTATTGTTCCTCATCTTTATGAAAAAGATCGGTGAGACAATAGCCCAAGGCATGATTGTAAGCAGAATATTTAAAGTAAGGGTCTTCACTTTGAGAAGTGACCAAAAAACCGATAAAATTAGTGGCCCCCTCGGCCGAGTAGCCTAATTGATGGCCCACTTCGTGCCCGCTAACGGTGGGCAACCTAAATTTTGGGGTGATCCCGTTTATCTGTGCCTCGTTGGTAAAAGGGTTTAGGTAGCCGCCGTATCCCATAAAAGTGAGTGGAACACTGTATATGGAAGACTTTAGACTGCGGTGTTCGTATCCAAAATCGGGATATTGTTTTGCAAAGTTCCCGTAGGCCTCCTCCGTTTTTGAGAAGATTTCCTTTTTGGAGTAGGGTATATGCACGGGTGACACGGTATCTCCTGTCAACTCAAATTGATATTGGTTTGTTTTTTCGACAATGTATCGGGTTAAATTAACCAATTCGTCAACCGTGTATTCACGTTCAATGCCCAATTTCCAGTTGATGGGTTGTCGGTGATAGTTCATGCCCCAAAGTAGATGAAAGGCAAAATAAACGATGGAGAGTACTACAACAATATCCTTTAAGAACAATAGAGGTTTTCTTTTGATTCTTTTCCAATGCCTGTAAAGATATCCAATGGCTAAAATCACCAGGGCAGTGTACAACAAATCTCCAAAAGAGAAGGGAATCCAGCCAAACAAGGTTCGCAGCAAGCGGGAAATGTAGCTGTAAACCCCATTACTGTAATAATCCTCAACAAAGGTAGGGTAGCTGCTGAGCCATTTTACCAATAGTATTTGTACTGGAAGGGCTAGAGCTATGATTGTTTTGGTTTTTTGTCCCATCAAAAACGAAAGCAAAGCGTTATGAAAAATAAAAAGCCGCACAGAAAAGTACGGCTTTTTTATATTAAATCTGTTTGTGTTGTTATTATTGAATTCCAACAACTTCTATATCAAAGACCAAGGTGGAACCACCGGGAATAGGGCCATAATCATTGTCCCCATATCCTAAATGCGGGGGGATGAACAAGCGGAGTTTGTCCCCGACCTTCATGGTCAATAACCCTTCGCGGAAACCTGCCGCCAATTGTGCATCGGGGCTATAATCCATTGGGAAAGGTCGGTAACCGCCCTGATCTCTTCTTCCAGGGTTCAATTGGTTGAATTGCTCGGCAATTTCTTGGATATTGCTATCAAACAAATCACCATTGAACAACCATCCTGCATAGTTGACCAATACTTTTTGACCTATTTTGGGCTGCTCCCCATCACCTTCCTTTAAAGTTAAAATACGCAAGCCACTGGAAGTTTCTTTGGCCTCATTGATTTGTTCCGTAAACTGAGCGGCCAGATCTTCTTTCATTTTTTTGAATGCCTCTTCGGCTTCTTTGGCTTCCTCAAAATAATCGCTCATAATTTGAACGGCATCAAACTGTCGAGCTTCCTTGCCATTGCGAACAATTTCCACATGATCCATTACGATATCGGTAGTTGGCTTGTCGCCAGCTCCGGTTTTTACATTGGCAATGGAGTCCACCACATCCATTCCTGCGACCACTTCACCAAAAACAGTGTGTTTGTCATCCAACCATGGCGTTGCTTTGTGTGTGATAAAAAATTGGCTGCTGTTTGTCTTGGGGCCCCTGTTGGCCATGGAAAGGATTCCTTTTTTGGAATGCCTCAACGAATCGTTGAACTCGTCCTTAAAAGTGTATCCAATATTTCCACTACCTGTGCCTGTAGGGTCTCCTCCTTGGATCATAAAATCTTTGATGACCCTGTGGAAAACAATACCGTCATAGAATTTTTTGTCCTTGTACTCATCGGTCACGAAAGGGTTCTTGCCTTCGGCCAAAGAGACAAAGTTGGCCACGGTAACCGGGGTCTTTTTATATTCCAGCTGTATAATGATATCTCCCTTGGTAGTTTGGATATCTGCAAAAATGCCATCACCCAAATCGGCATACTTGCTCGACTTGCATCCTATGATCACTAGGAGAAATAAGGGTATGATGTAAAATAATTTCTTCATTGTTCAAGAATTTAGTTTAAACTGTCGTTGTCTATTATGATTGTATGTAATTCTACGGATGATTTAAGCGGCGTTTTTGGTCCAATGGCCTTGTTGTCTCCTTGATAGCCATAGGCTAGGGGAGACGGGAACAAAAATGTGGCCTTCTCGTTTATTTTTAAAAGTTTCACGGCATTTTGAAGCCCGGGAAACAATTGTTGCTTGTCTATTAGGTGAGATATTGGTCCAATTTCTTGCGCCGTATAAATGGTGTCGTTGCCCAAGCTCATCAAATTATAGGAAAATAAAATTTGATCACCTGTTTTTGGTTGATATGTTGCCGTATCGTTCTTGGACTCGTAATAGTACCAAAATCCATCTGGACTGGACAGGTATTCGTGAACAGTATCTTTGGAGATGATTCCTTGGATAATTTCTTCCTCTGCGGCCAAAAGTTTTTTGGTGCGTTCAATGGATTCCTTGTAAAAACTACCCGATTTAACTTCCTCCGGTTTTCTTGGTTCTGGACCTCCACAGCCCATAAGCATTACAATCAAAAGTATAGCTGGCAAAAATCTCATGGGTTCAATTTACTTTTATAGGTCTTCAAAATCTCATTGAATTTGGATATGGTCTCTTCCATGCTCACCTCGCTCCTGCCCCCGGCAGCATTGGTATGTCCTCCCCCATTAAAATGTGCTCTCGCAAATTCGTTAACGGAAAAATCCCCAACGGAACGTAACGAGATCTTGATAATGCCTTCTTCGCGATTTTCAATAAAAATGAGCGCAAAAATAATACCTTCCAAAGTTAGCCCATAATTTACGAATCCCTCTGTGTCCCCCTTTTTAAAATCGTATTGGTCCAATTCATCTTGGCTAAGGGTAATGTATGCCGTTCTATATTCGGGCAGAATCACCATATTGCTCAAGGCAATGCCCAGCAAATGCAGGCGAGAGGGCGAATTGGTATCAAAAACTTTTTGATGGATTTCCATATTGTCCGCACCCTTGTCAATAAGTTCGGCCACTACACGGTGCGTTTTGCTCGATGTGGAACGGTATTTAAATGAACCTGTATCCGTCATGATGCCTGTGTACAAATTCGTGGCGATGTCGGCATCAATAAGACTGGTTTCACCCAAAAAGTCAATAAAGTTGTAGACCATCTCACAGGTGGAGCTCATGGTAACATCGGAATAGGTCACCTTGGCATAATCACTTGGTTGTTGGTGATGGTCTATCATAATAAAATCTGCATTGGCCTCTTGCAAAACAGTTTCCATTTGTCCAACTCGGGAAAGGTCGTTAAAGTCCAAGGTAAAAATTACAGTGGCCTGATCAATACGTTCTTTGGCTTGCGAGTTTTCCTTTTCAAAATTTATGACCGTATCGTTTCCTGGCAACCATTTCAGAAATTTAGGGTAGTCATTAGGTGCCACAACGTGCACCGTTTGTCCCTTTTCTTTTAAAAAAGCATAGAGGGCCAAACAGGAACCCATGGCATCTCCATCGGGGTTTCTGTGGGGAACGATCACTATTTTCTGAGGTTGGGAAAGAATCGACTTTACTGTCGTGATATCCGCTGAATTCATGCGACCAAATATACAATATTATAATATAGAGGAAACTTGGTTTATCCGTATTTTTGGTTCGGTAAAAGCACATCATGAAACATTTTTATATTTTACTGACTGTTCTGGTTCTTTTTTCGGCTTGTAAAAAGAAAGCGGAAAAAACAGTTGGGGTTGTGGATAGACCAACACTGGATTTTGTTGTGGCCTTCGGCTCTTGTAACATGTCGCAGGAACCGAATCCTTTTTGGGACGATATTTTGGCGGAAAAACCCGATGTGTGGATTTGGGGCGGGGATATTGTCTACGCGGATACGGATGATGTGGAAAGATTACGTACTATTTATGCAATGCAGGACACTGTTGCAGGCTATGCCAAATTGAAAAATGAAGTGCCCATAATAGGTACTTGGGACGACCATGATTTTGGTGTGAACGATGGGGGTTCCGAGTTTTCCATAAAGGCCGAAAGCCAACAGGTTTTTTTGGACTTTATGGGTGTGCCCGAGGATAGTGAAAGGAGAGACCAAAAGGGAGTGTATGCTTCCCACCAGTACGAGGTCCCAAAGGGAAAAGTGAAGATCATTGTGCTGGACACCCGATATTTCAGGAGCGAACTCATCAAAGATGAGGATTCCAAAAAACGGTATAGACCCACTATGGATTCTACGGCTACCGTACTTGGAAAAACGCAATGGAAATGGTTGGAAAACGAACTTAACGGTTCGGATGCCGATTTCAATTTGATCATGTCCAGTATCCAGGTACTTTCGGGGGAGCACGGTTTTGAAACTTGGGGCAATTTTCCTTTGGAAGTGGAAAAGTTGGAAAACATGATTGCTGAATCAGGAGCCAAGGGGGTGATCATCCTATCTGGGGACAGACATATTTCCGAATTCTCCAAAACGGATATTGACGGTCTTTCCTATCCCTTGGTAGATTTTACCAGCAGCGGACTTACCCATTCCTACTCGAGCTTTAGCGGTGAACCCAATCAGTATCGCGTAGGGGAGGTGGTTTCGGATAAAAGTTACGGTATCATCAACCTAAATATAGAAGAAAAAAAGGCAGAATTCAAGATTATGGGAGATAACGGAGCTGTGCTCCAAGAGTTAAAACAAAGCTATTGAGCCTTGTACCTTGCTTGAAAAAGCGTAAGTTTGCGCAAAATTTAAAAAATGACTGGAAATAGAACATTTACCATGATTAAGCCTGATGCCGTTGAAAACGGGTACATTGGTGCAATTTTGGATAAAATAACGGCTGCTGGTTTTAAGATTGTGGCCATGAAGTTTACACAATTGAGCAAGAGGGATGCCGAAATATTCTATGCCATCCATAAAGAACGTCCATTTTTTGGCGAGTTGGTAGAGTTTATGACAAGAGGGCCCATTGTGGCCGCTATTTTGGAAAAAGACAATGCAGTGGATGATTTCCGCGCTTTGATCGGTGCCACCAACCCGGAGGAAGCTGCTGAGGGAACCATTAGAAAATTGTACGCGGCCAGTATCGGTGAAAATGCAGTACACGGTTCCGATAGTGATGAAAACGCTGCTATAGAGGGTGCTTTTCACTTCTCAGGAAGGGAAATTTACTAATCGCGATACAAAGATATTTTAGTGGAAGCCACCTTTTCGGGTGGCTTTTTTTATCACATTTGTTGCGGAATCTCATAAAGAATAAAGAATATTATGAAGGGTTCTAAATAAGGTTTCCCGTCGCTTTGCCCTGTCGAAATGACACTTTTTGAGGACTTTGTCATTTTGAGTATAGCGAAAAATCTCTCAAATCAATAATTGATGGTTGTTCTCGATTGCTCCTTCGACAGCGCCCGAACTGACATTCCGATTACCTTAAAACCAATTTTTTCACCAGTTCTTTCCCTAATTCTTCATTGATCATCTTAATAATTTTGGTTTTGCCCAAACTCAATTCTTCTCGCAATACGGAAGAGGAGAGTGAGATAAAGAGCGTTTCGTTCCTTAGTTCAACCGCGGTAGTATAGTTGTTCACGCCATTGCCCATCAATTTAACCCATGCCTCTCTGGCGTCCACTTTGTCCATGCCCTTTTGGAGCTTGTTCTCTTTGATAAACTCGCTCAAAGCTTCGCTTAATGGTATGTGTGAGCTATGCCGTTTGGCCATTACTGTGGAATTTTGATAGGTTCAAAACGTTTGTACTTGTAGACAACACCCTCTTGGTTGGTTACCGAAAAAGAAACTGAATCCAATTGCAGCAGTTTTTCCTCCCACTCGCTAAACCCGCTTTCATAATATAAGGTAAATCTTTCATTGGATTGGGTTATGGTGAAACGCTCCACATCCTTGGAAGTGTTGTAGGTACCATCAAACTTCGGCTTCATTTTTTTTCGATATCCTCTCTGTTCTTTTAAGTGGATGAAATCGATGCTTGTGTTTAAGCCATATTCCTTGATGGACCCATCAGGAAATTCTACCTCCGAAATTTCCCAGTATCCATTCAAATAATGCAAATCATCTTTATTTACGGATGAATCGTTGCATCCCCAAAGCGTCAAAACCAATAATAGGGAAAGGATCTGTCTCATGGTGCTACAAGTTAAATATTTTATAGCTCTGGTGAATGTTTTTAACGATCTCTTCTGTCCTGTCGGCGTGCGTGTCACTGATAAAAATCTGTCCAAAATTATCATCTTTCACTAATCCAACAATATGGGATACCCTGTTTTCGTCCAGTTTGTCAAAAATATCATCCAATAATAGAATTGGGGTGGTGTCCGCCAATTGCTTGATGAAATGGAATTGCGCCAGTTTCAATGCGATCAAAAAGGATTTTTGTTGCCCCTGGCTCCCAAATTTTTTGATGGGATGCCCCGCTATCGTGAAGCTGAGGTCATCTTTATGAACGCCGACCGATGTGTATTGCAACGCTCTGTCTTTTTCAATATTCTTTTCCAAGAGATTCAGGAGTGTGTCATCGCTCAACTGACTTTCGTAGGAGAGGTCTATTTGCTCATCTTTTTCGGAAATATTTTGATATTGTTCTTTAAAAATGGGCAGAAAAGAGTCGATAAATTCAACCCTTTTTTGATGGATTGCCGTTCCCAAGGTATTCATCTGTTCGTTGTAAATGCTCAGGGTATCACGGTCAAAAGTACGGTTGGCGGCAAAATATTTTAGCAGGGAGTTCCGCTGCGAAACCACCTTGTTGTATTTGATTAGGTTTTGCAGATACACCTTGTCGGATTGTGAAATAACCCCGTCCATAAACTTCCTTCGGGTCTCGCTTCCTTCCAAAATAAGGTCACGGTCGGAGGGGGAAATAATCACCAAAGGCAGAAAACCTATATGTTCGGAAAACTTTTCATAGGGTTTTCCATTGCGTTTTATCACTTTTTTGGTTCCTTTTTTAAAGGAACAAAGAATTTTTTCCGTTCTGTTGTGCTTCTCAAATTCCCCTTCGACCACAAAAAAATCCGTTCCGTGTTTTATGTTTTGTGTGGACACGGGATTAAAGTAGCTTTTACCAAAACATAAATGGTAAACAGCATCCAAAACATTGGTCTTTCCCACCCCGTTATCACCCACCAAACAGTTGATCACGGGGTCGAAATCCAGCGCCTTGGAATCGAAATTCTTGTAATTGACTAAAGATAAATGTCTTAAAAACATAAAAAGTTAGAGAAACAATTTGGAATTAAAAGGTGGCCCTCCAAAAAGGGATTCCAAAAATAACGAATAAATTACCTTTTGGTTTTGGATAAAAACTTTATTTTTGCGCGACCAATTAAATGACGGATGGCAACATACAAGAAGAGAGGCTTTAAGCCAAAAAATAAGGAAGAGGAAGCTCAGTTAGAGGAACACGACAGTACAACCGCTGAAGTTTTCAATACTTTGGACGAGGGTGCTTCCAAGACCGAAGCATGGGTTCAAAAAAACCAAAACTACATTTTGGGAGTTATTGGCGTAATTGCCGTGGGTGTATTGGCCTACTTGGGTTACCATCAATTCATCCAGAATCCGAAAGAAGCTGCCGCAGCAAACGAACTTTTTTACCCACAACAATATTTTGATCAAGCCTTGGCAAGTGAAACAGAGAAAGATTCTTTGTTCACTTTGGCATTGAACGGGGCCCAAGGTAAATATGGGTTCTTGGATATTATCGAGGAATACAGCGGTACCAAAGCAGCGAACTTGGCCAAATATTCGGCGGGCATGACGTATTTGAACTTGAAACAGTATGATCAGGCCATTGAGCATTTGGAGGGCTTTTCTTCTGATGATGATATTATGGGGGCCATGGCCAAAGGTGGAATCGGAGATGCTTTCTCACAATTGAACCAGCCTGAAGACGCATTGGACTACTACGAAAAAGCCATTGCGCATAGCGATAACGAGTTTACTGCACCAAGATTTTTACACAAAGCAGGTGTGATTGCCTTGGAACTCGGGGAAAAAAGCAAGGCCTTAGGGTACTTTGAACGCATCAAAGAAGAATATCCCAACTCACAAGAAGCGAATAGCATTGATGCACTGATCGGACTGGCGCAAAACTAAACCATGGCCACAGCGAACAAAAACTTATCCGTTTACGATAAAAGCAAAATCCCAAATGCGAAGAACCTTCGGTTTGGGATTGTTGTTTCTCAATGGAACGGCGGAATTACCGAGGCCCTATACCAAGGTGCCGAAGAAGCTTTAATGGATTGTGGAGCACTCCCTGAAAATGTGCTTCGTTGGGATGTGCCCGGAAGTTTTGAATTGACCTTCGGTTGCAAAAAAATGATTCAAACAGAAAAAGTTGATGCCATTGTAGCCATTGGCAGTGTTATCCGTGGCGAAACCAGTCATTTTGATTTTGTTTGCAGTGCAACGGCCCAAGGTATCAAGGATTTAAATGTGGCGTATGATGTTCCCGTGATCTTTTGTGTGTTGACGGATGATAACATTGAGCAATCCAAAGCCAGAAGTGGGGGCAAACACGGAAACAAAGGAACCGAAGCAGCCATTGCCGCCATTCAAATGGCCGTGCTGGGGAAATAAGTTCAAGTTCAATAACTCCAACAATCCATTTATCCAATAATCCAAAGATCTGGTTAGCTGTTAACATTTTTTGGGACAAACGCCCAACCCTTTTTTTCTATTTTGAGTACCTTTGAGGCTACAGCGATAAGGATACCATGCGAAACCCTTTAAAACTTAGGAAAAATAAGAGCTTCGATTACTCCCCCAGATATTACAAGGGAGAGGGGAATCCTTATAAAATTGAGCACAAACTCGATAAATTTCGAAGTACGGCACATTCTACAAGGGGGCTCAAGAATAAGTTGACTTCTGCGGTTGATGATTTACAGACCGAAGGGGATAAAAATTTAAAGCTTCGTTTTTGGATTATTGTGGCCGTTTTGGTGTTGCTGTTCCTGTTTATCATCGATTTTGATCTATCAATATTCCTGAATCCATAATGGCGGATATCATCAAACTTTTACCGGACCATGTCGCTAACCAAATAGCTGCAGGGGAGGTGGTCCAACGACCCGCTTCCGTTGTAAAGGAACTTTTGGAAAATGCCATTGATGCAGGTTCAACTTCTATAAAACTTATTGTTAAAGATGGTGGCAAAGCACTTATCCAGGTGGTTGACGATGGTGTTGGTATGAGCGAAACGGATGCCCGATTGTCTTTTGAACGGCATGCGACTTCCAAAATATCATCGGCGCAGGACCTGTTCAATCTGGAAACCAAAGGTTTTCGGGGAGAGGCCTTGGCCTCCATTGCCGCAATTGCCCATGTGGATATGCAAACCAGAACCTCGTCCAATGAGGTGGGAACCCATCTTAAGATTGAAGGCAGCAAGATTGTTTCCCAAGAAGTTGTAGCGACTCCAAAGGGAACTTCAATATCCGTCAAAAACCTGTTTTTTAATATTCCAGCAAGACGGAACTTTTTGAAATCGAACCAAGTGGAGCTTCGCCATATTACCGACGAGTTTCATAGGGTAGCCTTGGTACATCCCAATATTGAGTTCCATTTTTACAATAACGGCTCTGAGATTTTTAACCTGCCCAGCACAAAGCACCGCCAACGAATTGTGCACATCTTTGGCAGTAAAATGGAGCACCGTTTGGTACCGGTAAACGAAGAAACCGAAGTGGTGAAAGTATCTGGTTTCATCTGTAAACCGGAGTTTGCCAAAAAGAGCAGGGGAGAGCAGTTCTTTTTTGCCAACGACCGTTATATCAAAAGTCCTTATTTGCATCACGCCGTGGTAGCTGCTTTTGAGGGGTTGATAAAATCCGACACCTACCCTGGTTATTTTTTGTTTTTGGATGTGGATCCATCTTCCATCGATATCAACATCCATCCCACAAAAACAGAGGTAAAGTTTGATGATGAGAACACCTTGTATGCCATTTTAAGGTCAACCATTAAGCATAGCTTGGGACAGTTCAACGTGGCCCCTGTATTGGATTTTGATCACGATCCCAATTTGGACACGCCCTATTCCTACAAAGAGAAGGGTGCAGTGTTGCCCAAAGTAACGGTGGACGCCACGTTTAACCCTTTTGAAGAATCAACTCTCAAGAGAAGCAATGGTGGAAGTGGTCTCCGTAAACCAAGTACCAAGGGTTGGGAGGATTTATATGAAGGTCTTGGCACTCAAAGCGATCACCAAGAATTTAGTAGTCTGGTCATTGAGTCCGAGGGCGAGGGGCAGGGCACTTTATATCCTGGCGAAGGTGTCGAGGAACATTTGGCCAGTACGTTTCAATTGCGCCGAAAATATGTGGTAAGCACGGTAAAATCCGGGATGTTGGTCATTCATCAAAATAGGGCCCACGAGCGTATCCTTTTTGAGAAATTTTTGGGCGAGATTACCGTAAAAGAGGGTGTGAGCCAACAATTGCTGTTTCCTTTGGAACTGACCTTTAATAAACAGGAATTGGCGGTGCTCAAGGAAATCAAAGAAAGTCTGACAAACATTGGTTTTGCATTCCAGAGTTTGGAGGAGGAAACTGTAAAAGTGACAGGCGTACCCATGATGGTTCCCGAGAGTGGGATTGGCACGGTATTGGATCGCTTAATTTCAGATTATATGGAGGGTTATGCCGATGGCTCCATTTCGCAGGCCGAAATGTTGGCCAAGGCATTAAGTGGGAATTTGGCCGTAAGAACTGGCGATGTGTTGGACCAAGAATCGCAATTGACCTTGGTGAACAACCTTTTTGCGTGCAAGGAGCCCAATTTGAGCCCTTTTCAAAAAATAACATATACCATTATCTCGGAAGGGGATATAGATAAAAAATTTAATTAAATGGGTAGACTTACCGAGGCAGTAAAGCATATTTTGATCATTAACGTGATCATGTTTCTTGCCACACAATTATACGGAGACCAAATGTACCAATGGATGTCACTTTGGTTTCCCAAGAATTCCAATTTTGAATGGTGGCAGGTGGTAACCCACATGTTTATGCATGGTAACTTTATGCATATCCTTTTTAATATGTACGCGCTTTGGGCCTTTGGTACGCCTTTGGAGCGTATTTGGGGCAAAAACAAGTTTATTTTCTTCTATTTTTCGGCAGGATTGGGTTCTGCCGCATTGCATACCGGGGTGAATTATTTCCTTTTCAACGAAGGAATGAGTGCTTTGGAAGGTGCAGGTATTGCCCGTACACAGATTTTGGATATTTTGGCCAACGGGCAGTATAGCCCCGGTTGGTACGATATTGTTGGGAAGAGTACGGTGGATAGTATGTTGACAGCTTTCAACACCCCAGCAGTTGGGGCATCGGGGGCTATTTACGGTATTTTGGTGGCTTTTGCATTTATGTATTCGGAGGCCAAACTGATGCTTATCTTTTTGCCCGTACCGATAAAGGCGAAGTACTTTGTGCCGATTCTTATTGCCGTTGACCTTATTTTTGGAATAGGCAATGTTAATACAGGGGTGGCACATTTTGCACACATTGGCGGTGCTTTAATTGGTTTTATAATGATGTGGTACTGGAAAAAGAACCAGTTCAACAGTAATCGGTGGGATTAACTTATGATGAACGGTGGGCTACGATATCAATTTGCGAGGCTTAGTATTGCAGAGAAACTTATAGCGGTAAACGTACTGTTGTTTTTGTTGGATGGTCTATCCGGAGCGTTACTGGGTCAATCCTTTTCGCATTGGTTCCATTTGCCGAAGGATTTCTTTGAATTTTTGGCACAACCGTGGTCTTTGGTCACATATTCATTTTTCCATGCAGGCTTCGGTCATATTTTTTGGAATATGATCGTACTTTACTTTGCCAGTCGAATCTTTTTGAACCTTTTTGATGCCCAACGCTTTATCAACGTCTACTTTTTAGGATTGATATTGGGTGGGTTGGTATTTCTGCTCAGCTATAATGTTTTTCCAACCTTGGTCAATTCCAATACAGCTTTAATCGGAGCATCTGCAGGTGTAAACGCTGTGCTCATTTTTGTTTGTGCCTATATTCCCAATCAAGAAGTTCGTGTTATTTTCTTCAACATCAAACTATGGTATATCGGGGTTGCTTTGGTGGTAAAGGATTTGGTACTCATTGGTATGGGCGACAACATTGGTGGGGGAATGGCCCATTTGGGAGGTGCTTTTTTGGGGTATATGTATGCTAGGCAACTGTTTAAAGGCAATGATATCGGTGCTGGTTTTACCAAATTGAGAAATTCAATCGTAGACCTTTTTAAACCTAGAGAAAGAAAGGCCCCCATGAAGACGGTCTATAAGAAAAAAGCGGCATCAAAAAGCAAAGTAGATTACGATAAACAAGCCAAACAAAAAAAGATAGATTCCATTTTGGATAAAATCAGCAAGTCTGGCTACGAGAGTTTGTCCAAGCAGGAAAAGGACTTTTTGTTTAAGGCCGGTAAGGAAGATTAGACCGTGAAAAAAGCTACCTCGATAATTGATAGGATTGTGTATGCAATCAATGTGTTAGTTGCGGTTTTATTGATAATCACCGGCATACTATCCTATATGCCGTTCCAGATTGTTTCGGCCTTATCTGTTCTAAGTTTAGTTGTTCCCTTTCTTTTTGCACTTAATATCTTATTCCTTGTTTACTGGGGCATCAAACTAAAAAGACAGCTTGTTCTTTCCTTGGTTGCGATTGTTCTTGGTTATTTAATGTTTGGACCTTTTTATGGATTGGGCAACAACGACGTTCCTCAAAAAGAATCATCCGACTTAAAAATCATGTCCTATAATGTGTGGGGGTTCAACAAAAATGGTTGGATGAAAGAGCCTGGTGTTGGAGATAGCATTGTCCAATTTATTAAGAAGCAAGACCCTGATATTCTTTGTATACAGGAGCACGCCAGAACACGTCATCGTCAGTTAAAACAGTACCCCTATAGAAGTGAGACGCCTTATGTCAAAAAAAGGACAATTCAAGCTATATTTTCGAAGTATCCGATTGTAAATAATGGTTCTTTGGATTTGCCAGGCACTATAAATAATATTATTTATGCGGATATTGTCTTTCACAAGGATACTATAAGAGTATACAATCTTCATTTGCAATCGTTTAAAATAAGACCCAGTGCCGATAATTTTTCAGATGGGGAAAAATCGGAGAGAACATATAAAAGATTGGTCCATACATTTTCGAAGCAGTTGGAGCAGGCGGAAATATTTAGGGAACATTTTGAAAACAGCCCTTATACCAATATAGCTTGTGGTGATTTTAACAATACACAGTTTTCCAACATCTACAAAATTGTAAAGGGAGATTTGCAAGATACTTTTTTGGAAAAGGGCAAGGGCTTTGGCCGTACTTATGATTTTTGGAAGATTCCATTGCGTATCGATTATATATTGGCCGATTCTGAGTTTGAAGTGCTTTCCCATCAAAATTTTGATGACCGATTGTCCGATCACTATCCTATTATGGCCACTTTGCGCTTCAGCTCACATGAGTAGGCAATCCAATGTATCCGCAAAAATGTGGATGATCAAGGCCAATCCAATTATTCGTGTGGGTTTAAAAAATGGCAAAATGCAGTAGATGGCTATTGCCCAATAACTGTGTAGTGTATGAAAACCAATGCTACAACGGTTGGTATCAAACAGAGGAGTGGCCCAAAGGTGATCTACATCGATGATAATTCCCGCCAACAGTATTAATGCCACTTTGATTCTATGGTCCTTGAAAAACCAAATGGCTATCAAAATAGGGATTAAAAAGTGTATGCCGTAATGGAGTAGATGCCTAAGCATGTTTTAAATCCAAAGATAGACTTTTTAGGTAACTGAGCGTGTTGGTGCCCTCGTTGAACAGGAGGTCCAGTACACTTAAATTTGGGATGAATCCGTGGCGTTCCTCAAATACTTGGGCATAAGATCCCATATTCCAATTCCTTTCCTTTTTTGCTTCTACCAAAAACCGAGCATCAAAAAGCGTTGCTGGTGACACTTCGTATTTTTCGGATTTTTGTGTTGGGATTGCCAGCCCAATACAATCTGCAATTGTTTCTATGGTTTTTAAATTGAAGTCGTAAAGGGAGTCTTCAGAGTCTTCGTAAAGGGGTCTTAGCTCATCCTCATAAAATTCAAAAAATGGTGAGGTCCTGTATGCAGTTTCCAAAGTACGCCAATGTTCTTTTTTCCAGTTATAACTGTTCTCCGTGCCTACATCAACATATTTTTGTCGACCTTCTTGGCCACCAACGTGCTTAATGGGGACGTTGAGCATGTGCTTGCCCTTATCTGTGGAAATATAACAGCGGTTTCTGTACGTCTGCTTCTGAAAATTATCATGGGCCTCCCAAACCACTTCATGCTGCACAATGGCCGCAAAAGTGGCAATACTTGGAAAATAAGAGGGATGTACGAGTATTTTCAAAGAACAATGTAATTAACGGTTATCTATGCTTTGCTCTTCTTTTTCTTACGGAAGAAATCAAAAATGAACCAAGCTGCCAAAAGCCCGATGAAATACCAGAAATAGGATACAGGTTCGCCGCTTCCGCCAACGGTAGTAAATACACGGTCCCAACGAACTCTCCAATTGGCGATTCCTTGTCTAAAGTTGTCAAAGCTCATCCAAAGGAAAACAGGCTTGCCCACAATGTGGTCGGCAGGAACATACCCCCATGTCCTACTATCTTCGGAGTGGTCACGATTGTCACCCATCATCCAATAATAATCTTGTTTAAAAGTGTAGGAATCGGCTTCCTTTCCGTTGATGAGCACTTTGTTTCCTGTTACTTTTACTTCGTTGTGCTCGTAATCGCGGATGATTTTTTTGTACAACGGAATAGTTCTCGAATTGATTTCCACCGTGGTTCCTTTCTTAGGAATATAAATCGGTCCAAAGTTATCGTTGTTCCAAGGGTAGAGGGAGGGTTTTTGTGGGAAAGCACCGCCATATTCCCCTTTGGGTTCTATGGTCTGTACCACTGAGTCTATTGCAGGATTGCTCCTAAGGGCATCAACCATTTCACTGGTGAGGTTGGCCATCCGGGAGCGGGGTTTTTCCTCGGTGAGCGAAAGCCGCAATTGACGAATAACATCGGTTGGAATACCATTTTCCTGTGTGTAAAGCTCAATTTTGCCATCGTCCGTTGGTCTTGCACCGGAAATGTATGGCGCCAACCCATTATATTGGGATTCATTGATGTTGGTGGCAATATATTTACGAACGTAGTCGGAAGCATCAACATCCTCCAAGTATTTACTGGACACCCCATTTTTAGCATAAATGTCATACATATACATGGGTTTTGCCCTGTCCGAAAGTTGAAGCTGCTCACCGTTGATGTGCACATATCCATTGATTACTTCCAATGAATCCCCAGGGGTTCCCACACATCGTTTTACGTAGTTTGATTTTTTGTCGATAGGTTTTATAACTGCCTTTTGTGCCTTAAAGAATTGATACAGAGTATCAGCGGGCAAGCTAAAGACAACGATGTCGTTCTTCTCCACTTTTTCAAAACCGGGCAAACGCATATATGGAAGTTGCAATTTGTTTATCCAAGAAGTTTTGTGAGTTTCCGGATCAACGTCAGCTAGGTATGATCTTGTTTTGAGTATGGGAAGGGTGTCATGGACCATTGGCGCCGCCAAGGTGGTCATGGGCACTCGTGCACCGTAATGGAATTTGCTCACAAACAAGAAGTCGCCGACCCGCAAAGTGCGCTCTAATGATCCCGTTGGAATTACGTAGGGTTGAATAAAATAGGTGTGGACAAAGGTTGCAGCTACAACGGCAAATACAATGGAGCTTACCCATTCGCCCAATCCCGTTTTAGGTTTTAGGCTGCGGTCTTCAATGTACTGTACGTCCTCCGCATAATTAAGGTAATAAATGTAAAGGCCAAGGGTAAGGATGACCAGCCAAGTATCTACAAGCGAGTTCTTTCCAAAACTGCGGATGGTTTCCACCCAAACTACGGGGAACATCAATAAATTGATGATCGGAATGAACAACAAAAGCACCCACCACCATGGTCTATTGATGATTTTCATCAAAACAATGCCATTATAAATAGGTATGGCGGCTTCCCATGGTTTTCTGCCTGCCTTAACGTAGAGTTTCCACGTTCCCAAGAAATGGATAACCTGAATGATCAGGATAAAAATGATCCATTGTGTACCGTCCATATAAAAAAGTTTCTTTGTTAGACCCTGGGTCTAAATTCTTGTTACGTTTTTTAGCTTAGGTTTAACACATCTTTCATGGAAAAAACACCTGTTTTTCCATGTATCCATTCCGATGCAATAACTGCTCCCAGAGCAAAACCTTCCCTGTTGTGTGCTTCGTGTTTTATCTCAATAGTGTCCACCGAACTTTTATAAGAAATACTGTGCGTTCCAGGAACCATACCTTCCCTGATGGATTTTATAGGGATGATTTTATCTCCCGATTGTTCCAATTTCCAGTTTTCGTAGGGGGTGTGTTCAATTATTCCCTCGGCAAGGGTAATGGCGGTTCCACTGGGCGCATCCAATTTTTGGGTGTGATGGATTTCTTCCATGGAAACCTTGTATTGCCCCGATCCATCCATCATTTTGGCAAGATGTTTATTGAGTTCAAAAAAAATATTGACCCCCAAACTAAAATTGGAGGCGTAGATAAAAGCACTTTTATGTTCTTCACAAATTTTGATGGCTTCGGAAAATTTATCCAACCATCCCGTTGTACCGCTGATTACGGGAACCTTGTTTTTAAAACAGTTGGTGATATTACCAAAAGCAGCCTCGGGTGTACTAAAATCAATGGCAACATCCATAGAGGCATATTCTACATCTTGTGAAGGGTCATCAATTTTTGCTACAATGGAATGGCCTCTGTCCTGAGCAATCTGCTCTATCATCTTTCCCATTTTGCCATATCCAAACAGACCAATCTTCATACATTAAAATTTTATCACCATGGCCATACCGTAGTTTGGCCGATTGGTAAAGGGGTTTATATCTAAATAAGGGTTGAAGTCTACTGCCAGATCATCACTTACATTATATTGCTTTAAGTGCGAGTCCACATTGGCATCTATAATGTTCAAGGCATAGAGCGCAATGGTTATAACCAAGGCCAAATCCCTGTCCCTTTGTGTGTTTTCCTGTGCTTCCTGGAGCGCTTCCGAAGTTAGATCCGGTCCGCTTCCATCGCTGTTCAAATCCCAGAATTCGTCGTCTTCAAAACCTGCAAGTCGGCGCTTGAAAGCGTTTCTTGCCCTACGATATTCAGTGTTGTTATAGGAATAAACATAGATGCCTGTTCCAATGGCACCCCAAACTATGGGAGCCTTCCAATAGCGTTTGTTGTAAATTTGTCCAAGGCCTGGGAGAATTGCCGAATAAAAAGCAGCCTTACTGGGTGCAAGGGGGTTGATGTTCTCCTTTTTAGTAACCTCTTCAAAAGTAACGCCTTCCCCTTTCATATTTTGTGAAAGAGAATCCACCTCTTTGGTTTGTTGGGGCTGTTTTTTGCTTTCTTTTTCCTTTTCTTCCTGAGAAAACCCTGTGAGAGACAACAAAAAAGCAAAGAACAATAAAAGGAGGTTTTTATTCACCTGTCAACAATTTTTTGATACGCTTAAAATCTTCTTCCGAATGAAAGGGTATCACAATTTTTCCTTTTCCGTTTTTTGATGTGGTGATGTCCACCTTTGTGGCGAGCCGTTCCTTGATGGAGTCCAAACTATTGGAAACAAACTCGGGAACATCCGATTTACCCTTCTTCTTTTCGGAGCTAGAACCCTTAGGTTCTTTATGGGCTTTTACCAACTGTTCGGTGGCTCTTACGGACAAACCCTCGGAAACTACTTTTTCATAGATGGCGATCTGTTCCTTTTTCTTATCGATGTTGATAAGCGCCCTGCCGTGCCCCATACTGATGAAACCGTCCCGCATTCCGGTTTGGATAATGGGGTCCAATTTGAGCAAGCGCAAATAATTGGTGATGGTGGAACGTTTTTTACCAACACGATCGCTCAATTTTTCTTGGGTGATTTGTATCTCGTCGATAAGTCTTTGGTACGAAAGTGCAATTTCGATGGGGTCGAGATCTTGCCTTTGGATGTTCTCCACCAAGGCCATCTCCAAGGACTCTTGATCATTGGCAATTCGGATATAGGCCGGAATGGTCTCCAATCCGACCAATTTCGATGCCCGGAACCTACGTTCACCGGAAACCAATTGGAATTTATTGAAATCCAGCTTCCTAACCGTTATCGGTTGTATGATGCCCAATTCACGAATGGAACTGGCCAATTCTTCAAGGTTTTCGTCGTTAAAATTGGAACGTGGCTGAAATGGGTTTACCTCAATGGAATTGATATCCAGTTCCACTACATTGCCTATTACCTTATCCGCATTTTTATCCGAAACTGATTTAATATCGTTTTCCGGATCATTTAAAAGAGCGGACAGGCCTCTTCCCAGTGCCTGTTTTTTTGTTGCTTTCGCCATTTAAACTTTCTCCTTGTTTTTCTTCAAAATTTCGTTGGCCAAGTTAAGATAATTGGAAGCACCTTTGCTGCTCGCATCATATTTTATGATACTTTCCCCGTAACTTGGGGCTTCACTTAACCTGACGTTTCTTTGGATGATGGTGTCAAAGACCATATCCGCGAAGTGTTTTTTCACTTCTTCCACAACTTGGTTGGAAAGGCGTAATCTGGAATCGTACATCGTCAAGAGCATTCCCTCGATATCCAAATCGTTGTTGTGTATTTTTTGAACACTCTTTACGGTGTTCAAAAGTTTGCCAAGGCCCTCCAAGGCAAAATACTCACATTGTATTGGTATCATCACGGAATCGGCAGCGGTAAGTGCGTTCAAGGTCAACAATCCCAAAGATGGAGCGCAATCTATCAGTACAAAATCATACCTGTCGCCCAAATTTTTGAGGGCTTCTTTCATCATGTACTCCCTATTGTCCTTGTCCACCAATTCAATCTCGATGGCAACAAGGTCGATGTGTGCGGGTACCAAATCCACATTTGGGGAATCTGTTTTAATGGTTACTTCATCCACACTCATGGTATGTTCCAAAAGTTGATATGTACCTTTTTCGATAGAGTCAACATCAACACCTAAACCTGATGTTGCATTGGCTTGGGGGTCGGCATCGATCAGTAATACCTTTTTTTCCAATACACCTAAGGAGGCCGCAAGGTTCACCGTAGTAGTAGTTTTGCCTACACCGCCCTTTTGGTTTGCAATTGCAATAATCTTGCCCATTTCATAGTAAGTTAGGTGCTAAAAATACGATTATTTAGGATGCGATAAAATGTAATTTGTTAACAGAGGGTGAATAACCCTTGCATTCTGCGTTAAAGAAAGTTAAAGTTTTGCCCTATAGTGTGTTATGATTGTCAATCTAACAAAATGTTAAGTATTTCCGTGGCAGCATCCGCAATTTTTGTGCCTGGTCCAAAAACCGCTATGGCACCATTTTTTAGCAGATGGTCATAATCTTGCTTTGGAATTACACCTCCAACAATGACCATAATGTCTTCCCGACCGTATTTTTTCAATTCCTGAATTACTTCGGGAACCAAAGTTTTGTGTCCTCCGGCGAGTGAAGAAATACCCAACACATGAACATCGTTTTCCACAGCTTGCTTGGCTACTTCGGCAGGGGTTTGGAACAAGGGCCCAATATCCACATCAAAACCTAGATCGGCATAACCGGTGGCGACCACTTTGGCACCGCGGTCGTGTCCATCCTGACCCATTTTGGCAACCATAATACGAGGTCTGCGGCCTTCTTGCTCGGCAAAGGCATCGGCCAATTTACGGGCCTTTTCAAAACTTTCGTCGTTTTTGATTTCTTTGGAATACACTCCGGTAAAAGATTGAATTTTTGCTCTATAGCGTCCAAAGGCACTTTCCATGGCGTCGCTGATCTCACCAAGGGTAGCACGCTGTTTGGCCGCTTCTATGGCTAAAGCTAACAAATTTCCACGGGCGGAGTTATTTTCCATGGCCTTTTTAGAAGCGACACGTATTTCTTCGAGCGATTTTTCCACGGCTTTGGAATCCCTGCTGCTTCGTATTTGGTCCAAGCGGACCATTTGTTGCTTGCGTACCTTGGCATTGTCCACTTCCAAAATTTGAAGGTCGTCCTCGTTGTCCAATCTGTATTTGTTCACACCAACAATAATGTCCTGTCCACTATCAATACGGGCCTGCTTTTTGGCTGCGGCCTCTTCAATGCGCATTTTGGGGATGCCTTTTTCAATGGCCTTCGTCATCCCGCCCAATTTTTCAACCTCTTCAATCAATTCCCAGGCATTTTCGGCAATTTCGTGGGTCAATTGTTCCACTTTATGGCTTCCTGCCCACGGGTCTACCGTTTTTGTGATGTGTGTTTCCTGTTGGAGATAGATTTGCGTATTTCGTGCGATTCTCGCTGAAAAATCCGTAGGTAGCGCAATCGCTTCGTCCAATGCATTTGTATGTAAGCTCTGGGTACCGCCAAAAACTGCCGCCATGGCCTCAATGGTGGTTCTGGCCACATTGTTGAAAGGATCTTGCTCCGTTAAGCTCCATCCACTGGTTTGGCTATGGGTACGGAGCATCAACGATTTTGGATTTGAAGGGTTGAATTGTTGTACCAACTTGGCCCATAGCATGCGTCCGGCTCTCATTTTTGCAATTTCAGCGAAGTGATTCATCCCAATACCCCAGAAAAAGGAAAGTCTTGGAGCGAACTCATCAATTTTAAGGCCTGCTTTAATTCCTGTTCGGATGTATTCGATTCCATCGGCCAAAGTATAGGCTAACTCCATGGATGCAGGTGCCCCTGCCTCGTGCATGTGGTAACCAGAGATACTGATGCTGTTGAACCGCGGCATATGTTTACTGGTAAACTCAAAAATATCCGCCACGATCTGCATGGAAGGGGTAGGAGGATAAATATAGGTGTTCCGAACCATAAATTCCTTTAAAATATCGTTTTGGATGGTTCCGGAAAGTTGTTCCATGGACACACCTTGCTCCAATCCTGCCACAATGTAAAAGGCCATAATGGGGATTACCGCCCCGTTCATCGTCATGGAAACGGACATTTTGTCCAAAGGAATACCATTGAACAAGATTTTCATGTCCTCAACGGAATCTATGGCTACCCCTGCCTTGCCCACATCCCCGACTACTCGGTCGTTGTCCGAGTCGTAACCACGGTGCGTGGGGAGGTCAAAGGCCACGGAAAGTCCTTTTTGGCCCGCCTCCAAATTTCTTCGGTAAAACGCATTGCTTTCCTCGGCAGTTGAAAACCCTGCGTATTGACGTATGGTCCAAGGCCTGCTAACGTACATGGTGGAGTAGGGCCCCCGTAAAAATGGAGATATGCCCGCAGCAAAGTTGGTATGGCCATAGTTATGAGTTATGGTTTTTGGGTTATGGGTATTCTCCAACTCTGTACCCTGAACTCCGAACTCTGAACTTAATTCCAAATGTTGAAGGTCTTTTCTACTCATCGTTCAATCTTTTTTGTTCGGATGCTTCGGCCAATCTTTTTTCAATAATGGGCTCAATAATGGTTTTCCTTGCCATGGTTTTCACAAAGGGGTAGAGTTCCAATTCGTCCTTCATGCGGTCTTGCGGATTTTGGTATTTGTTGGTGCCAAGAGAAATAATCTTTCCTTTATCAAAAAGCTGTTGCTCCTTGTCCGCACTTTCCTTTATTTTACGCTGCACCATGCCTTTTTTCAAACTATCCAAAAAACCGCCGGCCTTTTCAATCTGTTTAAAAAGGACCAAGGCCTTTTCTGCCAGTTGATTGGTAAGTGATTCAATGTAATAGGTGCCTTCAGAAATTTGTGAAGCTCTGGCCAGATAGGATTCTTCTTTTAAAAGTAACAGTTGGTTACGTGCAATTCGTTCTCCAAACTCGTTGTCTTTATGGTAAATGGCATCGTAGGCCAAATTACAAACGGTATCCGCTCCGCCCAAAACCGCCGACATGGACTCTGATGTAGTACGGAGCATATTCACGTTGTAATCGTATAAGGTTTTGTTGCGCTTAGAGGGTATGGCCAAAATGTTGCACTTACCTTGAATGTCGTATTCGGATGCCAAACTGTTCCAAAGCCATCGCAACGCTTTAACCTTGGCCATTTCAAAGAAATAGTTGCTGCCAACGGCAACTTTAAAGGTAATTGGGAGTGACTTCCCGACTCCGCTCGAAGGAACAAATTGGTTCAGATATTCATTGGCGTGAGCCAAACCGTAGGCCAATTGCTGCACCATGTTGGCACCTGCATTTTGATAGAGGGACAGGTCAACTCCAGTAATTGATATGTCCGAAGTGCCTAGTGAAACCAATTCAGTCAATAGCTTATGGTCCTTTTCCAATTTATGGTACCAGTTGCCATCTTTGGCCAAATGTCCAATGATGTCGATGTTCAAATGGGCCTTTGCTTTTTTGCCTTTTAGAAGTGAAACTAATTTTTCGACAGGTTCCAGGGCCAAAAACTCAAAATTGAAGTAAAGCAGCACCGTCTCTAGATTGATGCCCGAGAACAAGGTTTCGAAGTCAATTTTCTCATTGGGAATAGTGAAAACTATGCTCTCCACCCCTTTTTCGAGTATTTCTTGAGCCTTTGTGTTGGCTTTTTTGGCATCCCCCACATACATTGATTGGCCTACCGACCAATCATGGTCTTTGGGGAGTGAAAAGGAAGGAATGTCCGCAATGTCTTCTTGATGATAAAAAGGTTTGACATTGATGCCCTCCAAAGATTCCCAAACCAAGGTTTCGTTGTAATCGTCACCTTTGAGGTCCATCTGGATTTTTTGTTTCCACTGTTTGGCGGAAACCTCAGGAAATTCGTTAAATAGACCAGTGTTACTCATCTTGTTTGTTCTTTAGGCTATCTTCATATTCAATCAGGAATATTTCTTCATTCTCCTTTTTCATGTAATATTTTTCACGGGCAAGCTTTTCCAACTCTTTCTTATCCGACATCTTTTCCAAAATCTCCTTATCCTTGGCGATTTCACTTTTCAGAAACTCCTTCTCCTTTTCCAACTTATCTATTTCGTTTTCCAGTTCCAAATGAATCATTAGGGAATTGGTGTCAAAAAAGGCCATCCAAATCACAAAAATGGTCAGGACCAAAATATAGGTGTTGGTCATAATCTTGAACCATTTCTTTTTCCTCAACTCTTTTAGGGCCATCTTACGTAAGATTATTGTTGATGATGGTCCTTACAACATCCACGGCAACCGTATTGTAGCGGTTGTTTGGTATAATGATGTCCGCAAACTCCTTCGAGGGTTCAATAAATTGAAGGTGCATGGGTTTTACCGCGGTCTGGTATCGAGTGAGTACCTTGTTCAAATCGTGGCCCCGTTCCTGCGTGTCCCGCTGTAACCTTCGAATCAAACGCTCGTCCGAATCTGCATGAACAAATATTTTTATGTCGAACATATCCCTTAATTTGGGATTGCTCAACACCAAAATCCCTTCCACAATCATCACTTTTCGCGGTGGCGTAGGCACGGTTTCCTTCATTCGGGTTTCCTCTACAAAGGAATAAATAGGAGTGTCCACGGTCTTACCTGCCCTTAATTGGTCAATATGCTTAATCAATAGGTCAAAATCAATGGAATTGGGGTGGTCAAAATTAATTTTGGCCCTCTCTTCCCGGCTCATATGGGAAAGGTCGTTGTAGTAGGAATCCTGCGAAATCACACCTACCTCGTTTTCGGGCAATTGCTCCACAATTTGGTTTACTACCGTTGTTTTTCCGCACCCTGTGCCACCAGCAATCCCTAGAATCAGCATAGTTCAAAATTTATCATCAAAAATAAACAAATGATTATATCTACCGCTTAATAACGATACAACATAATTGGCAATCCACAATCAAAAAATGAATGATCAATGTCATGATTCTAGCCAGTTTAAGCGTTTAGCTTTGTGTGATTTTAATGCATTACCCTTATATTTATCAAGCTAACCAATGGAAATTTTATATATGAATGATACTTATACGGTCAAGGTTGGCGATGACTTTGACTTTAAACTTTCCAAGGACACCATTTCTTCGTTGGATTTGATCAAAACTGGTGCTGATGCCTTTCATCTTTTAAAGGATGGAGGATCGTACCATATAAAAATTTTAGGTTCCGATTTTAATAATGGAACCTACACCATAAGTGTTAACGGAAGGGAATACCAAACCTTAATCCAAACCCCTTTGGATGAACTTATCCAAAAAATGGGCTTCGCTACCAATGGCAGTAAAAACATAGATTATATATCCGCACCTATGCCAGGATTGATTTTGGATATTTTGGTGGAGGAAGGTCAGGAAGTTGAAGAAGAAGAGCAACTATTGATTCTGGAAGCCATGAAAATGGAAAACATTATTACCTCTCCGAGAAACGGCGTTATCAAAAAAATAAGAGTATCACAAGGTGATGCCGTTGACAAGAAACAATTGTTGATTGAATTTCAATAGAACACCATGAAAAAAATATTGATTGCCAATCGTGGCGAAATTGCGGTAAGGGTTATGAAAACCGTAAAAAAGATGGGCATAAAGACTGTTGCCGTGTTTTCTGAAGCGGACAGGAATGCCCCCCACGTACAATTTGCTGACGAAGCGGTCTGTATTGGCGAAGCACCTTCCAGCCAATCGTATTTGCGAGGGGACAAAATTATCGGGGTGGCCAAAGAACGTCAAGTTGATGGAATTCATCCGGGCTATGGCTTTTTAAGTGAAAACGCTGATTTTGCCGAAGCGGTGGAAAAAAGCGGCATCACTTTTATTGGGCCAAAATCCAAGGCCATTCGGATCATGGGCAGCAAATTGGCGGCCAAAGAAGCTGTTAAGGCTTATGATATTCCCATGGTGCCCGGTATTGACGAAGCGATTTCCGACGTGGCCAAGGCCCACGGGATTGCGAATGAAGTAGGTTACCCGATATTGATAAAAGCCTCTGCCGGTGGTGGGGGTAAAGGAATGCGGATTGTAGAAAAGGCGGAAGACCTTGAATCGGGTATGAAAAGAGCCATTAGCGAGGCCACTTCCGCCTTTGGCGATGGTTCCGTTTTTGTGGAGAAATATGTGAAATCACCAAGGCACATCGAAGTACAGGTCATGGCCGATACTCACGGTAATGTCCTCCATTTTTTTGAAAGGGAATGTAGTGTGCAACGTCGCCACCAAAAAGTGGTGGAAGAGGCGCCTTCTGCCATTTTAACCCCGGAATTGCGGGAAGAAATGGGCATTGCAGCGTGCAAAGTGGCCAAATCTTGTGATTATGTTGGAGCAGGTACCGTCGAGTTTTTGATGGATGCCGACCTCAATTTCTACTTTTTGGAGATGAATACTCGCCTGCAAGTGGAACACCCCGTTACCGAATTGATCACGGGGGTGGACTTGGTGGAATTACAGATAAAAGTGGCCCGTGGCGAGGAACTCCCAATAAAACAGGAGGACTTGAAAATCAATGGTCATGCGGTGGAACTTCGCGTGTATGCCGAAGACCCGCTGAACGATTTTTTGCCCAGTGTGGGAAATCTCGAAGCCTATCAATTGCCCGTTGGTGAAGGGATTAGGGTGGACAATGGCTTTAAGGAAGGAATGGATGTCCCCATTTACTACGACCCCATGCTGTCCAAGCTCATTACCTACGGTAAAACCCGCGAGGAGGCCATAGAGTTGATGCTCGATGCCATTCAAAAGTATAAAGTGAAAGGGGTGCGGACCACCCTGCCTTTCGGAAGTTTTGTGTTTGCACATGAAGCGTTCCGGTCAGGTGGTTTTGACACCCATTTTGTGAAGAATTATTATTCTCCGGAAAAAATCAAGCAGCAAACGGCCAACGGAGCAGAGGTCGCCGCCATGATAGCCCTTTATCAATTTCTGGAAGACAAGAAAATAGTACGATTACCTTCAAATTGAATCCTATGGACCCCAAAATAAAAGCACTACAAGAAAAAATAGCACAAGCCCATTTGGGTGGAGGCGAAAAACGTATCGAAAAACAACATCAAAAGAAAAAGTTGACGGCTCGCGAAAGGGTACTTTACTTTTTGGATGAAGGCTCTTTTGAAGAAATGGGCATTTTGGTGACCCACCGCACCACCGATTTTGGTATGGACAAGGAAATGTATTATGGTGATGGGGTAGTAACGGGCTATGGAACCGTAAACGGAAGATTGGTGTATGTATATGCCCAGGATTTCACCGTTTTCGGAGGAGCGCTTTCCGAAACCCATGCCGAAAAAATATGTAAGGTGATGGATTTGGCCATGAAAGTGGGAGCGCCCGTAATCGGTCTCAACGATTCTGGGGGTGCCCGAATTCAGGAAGGAGTGAGGTCATTAGGGGGATATGCCGATATTTTTTACCGCAACGTGCAAGCATCAGGGGTAATTCCACAGATTTCTGCTATTATGGGCCCTTGTGCCGGTGGAGCTGTGTATTCGCCTGCGATGACGGATTTCATTATTATGGTGGAGGAAACCAGCTATATGTTCGTTACCGGACCCAATGTGGTAAAAACGGTAACCAACGAAACCGTGACCTCGGAAGAGCTGGGAGGAGCCAGTACCCACGCGGTAAAATCAGGAGTAGCCCATAAAACTTCCAATAACGATGCTACTTGCTTGGATGATATTCGAAACTTGTTGAATTATCTGCCCCAAAACAATAAGGAAACTACGCCATTGTTGCCTTATGAACTTGGTGATGAAACGAGGGATGAATTGTCTGGTATTGTGCCCGACAATCCCAACAAGCCCTACGATATGCATGATGTTATAGGCGGAATCATTGATGCCGATTCGTTTTATGAAATTCACAAGGATTATGCGGAAAACATTATTACCGGTTTTGCCCGACTTGGAGGCAAAAGTATCGGAATCATTGCCAATCAGCCCATGTTTCTTGCAGGGGTTTTGGATGTGAACAGCTCCAGAAAAGCAGCGCGTTTTACCCGTTTTTGTGATTCTTTCAATATTCCATTGTTGGTTTTGGTTGATGTTCCTGGATTTTTGCCGGGAACTGACCAAGAGTGGAGCGGCATTATTATGCACGGGGCAAAATTACTCTATGCCCTGAGTGAAGCGACCGTGCCACGAGTTACCGTAATTACCCGTAAAGCCTATGGCGGTGCTTACGATGTAATGAACTCCAAGCATATTGGTGCCGATTTTAACTTTGCTTGGCCGAGTGCCGAAATTGCGGTAATGGGGGCGAAGGGTGCTAGTGAAATTATTTTTAGAAAGGAAATAGCCGCCGCCGCCGATCCCGAGGCCAAACTAAAGGAAAAGGAAGCGGAGTATGCGGATAAGTTTGCGAATCCGTACAGAGCGGCCAAACGTGGGTTTATCGATGAGGTGATTCTGCCAAAAGATACCCGAAGCAAATTATTGAAGACTTTTGCCATGTTGGAGAAAAAAGCCGTGCAAACCCCTTGGAAGAAGCACGGGAATATTCCGTTGTAATGTTGGAAAGGTGAAGGGGTCAAAGGTCAAAGGCTTGACACGAATTCCACCAATTTTCACAAAAACCTAAATCTGAACTAGTTCTGTAATGTCAGGTCGAGCGCAGTCGAGACCTCAATCTTGGTTTGGATTAAACTTGTGGTGCGTAGCATTTCTTCACTCTGACAATATTTGTAAAAGGTCTAAATCACCGGCTGCAAGGGCAAACTTCTTTTTAGCATTCCACTTCTTGATTTTCTTTTCAAAATAGATGGCTTGCAAAACATCATTGAATTCTTGTTGAAAGATAAGTTAAACAGGTCTTCTTCGGTAAGTGAAAGCTGTTTTATCAGTTCCGTTTTGATGCTCTGACAACCTTCGGTCTATATTATCCGTGATTCCAGTATAAGTTAGTCCGTCGGCACACTTTAGTATGTAAACAAAGTATAGGTTCATGATTTGGCGGGTCTCGACTGCGCTCGATCTGACACCAAACATAGCAAAGTATTTTAAAATGGGTCTCGACTGCCTGCCCGTCTAGCAGGCGGGCGCTCGACCTGACAATTTAGCTTATAACATTACTGTCTTCCCCGTTTTAACGGATTCATCCGCAGCCAGCACAATCTTAAGACTGTTGACGGCATCATTTAAATGATGGGTCAGGTCGCGGTTATTTACAATGGCGTCCAATAGGTATTTTTGTTCCAGTAAACAAAGCCCGTCATGGTCGGGTTCATCTGCTGTGCTAATGATTTCATCTTTTTTGGTGAAATTACCATTGGCATCGAGCTCGCTATGGTGTAATTTTAGACTTCCCGTTTTGGTATGTCCTTCAATATCTTCAGATGCACCCTTGTCAGCATCACTAATGGATACACAACCTTTTGGGCCGATAACATCCTTGATAAAAAATGCAGTTTCGCTCATCATAGGCCCCCAGCCTGCTTCGTACCAACCCACGGAACCATCTTCAAATCGTACCTGTAGCTGTCCGTAATTGTACATTTTGGAATCTACTTCATCAGACAAATGGGCACCAATGGCAGAAACGCTAATGGGTTTGGAGCGCGTCATGGAACACATGACATCCACATAATGTACACCACAGTCCACAATGGGAGACATGGATTGCATTAACTGTTTGTGGGTGTACCATTGTTCCCCCGAGCTTTGTTGGTTTAGGTTCATTCGCATCACCAGGGGTTTGCCCAAGGTCTGCGCCATTTCTGTAAACTTGGTCCAGGTAGGGTGTACGCGCAAAATATAGCCCACAACCATTTTGCGATCCTGCTTTTGGGAAAGATCAACCAGTGTTTGTGCTTCTTCCACGGTCAAAGCCAACGGTTTTTCTACGAAAACATGGGCATTGGCCTCAAGGGCCGTTTTTACATAATTGTAATGCGTGTCTGGGTATGTGTTAATGGAAACCACATCGGGTTGGGTCGTTTTTAATGCTTCGGCATAATCCGAAAAGGTAGGTGTTCCATCTAATTCTTCGGAAAGGCGTTCCCTGCTTTTGGCGCCACGACTTACCAATCCCACTATTTCAAATCCATCTAACTGGTGGTAAGCACGGGCATGGGAAGTTCCCATATTGCCGCATCCGACCACTAAGGTTTTTAATTGTTTCATTGCCTAGTTAATTTAGCTTTAAAGATAAGGTTATCTGTTTTTTTTTGAACAGATTTGGAAGGAGATATTCCCTTGGACCATCAATAATCTCAAACTACAACGTTGGATATGTTTTCTTATCATTAAACCTTTCTTAAAAGCTTTACTGGTCCGTTGGGTATGCCTAATTTTGCCAGATGCAAAAGTTAAATCAAAAACCCAACTTTGAGTTTGTGGCCATGATGGCCGCTTTGATGTCCATTGTAGCCTTGGCCATTGACGCCATACTGCCTGCAATTTCCAACATTGGGACTGCCATTAATAGCACCGACCCTACGGATAATCAATTGTTGGTCACCATGATTTTCTTGGGACTGGGCGTGGGGCAATTGTTCTTTGGCCCTATATCCGACAGTTTTGGACGTAAGCCAGTGGTTTATATGGGTTTTTCCATCTTTTTGATTGCTAGTATCATCTGTTTGTATGCCCCATCTTTGGAAGTAATGGTCGTAGGAAGGATTTTGCAGGGAATTGGATTGTCCGCACCCCGAACCATCTCCATCTCCATTATTCGGGATACATACGAGGGCGATTATATGGCCAAAATAATGTCCTTTGTCACCGCTTTTTTCATTTTGGTGCCAGTTGTGGCCCCCGCAGTGGGTAAACTGATTTTGGATGCTGCGGGTTGGCAAGCCATTTTTTATGTGCAAATGTTTTTTGTACTTGTGATTGCCGTATGGTTTTGGAAACGACAAAAAGAGACCCTGCACCCAGAATATAAAATTCCCTTTACGAGGCACGTTTTTATTGATGGTGTAAAGGAGTTTGTAAAATATAAAGAAACTGTTGCCTTTACCTTGACATCTGGTTTGGTAACGGGAGCATTTTTGGTGTATTTGAGTTCTGCCCAGCATATATTCGAAGATCAATATGCCTTAAAAGAAATATTCCCGTACATTTTTGCAGGCCTTGCGGTTTCTATTGGACTTTCCACATTTTTGAATGGAACCTTGGTAATGCGTTTTGGTATGCGAAGGTTGTCCTTAATGGCAACCATTGTATTTTGCGTTGTAGCGCTGACCTACGCGATTGCTTTTCTCGACACCCCTAATCCAAGCATTTATGTCTTGGTCGGATTTTTATCCGTTCAGTTTTTCTGTCTAGGATTTATGTGGGGAAATTTCCGTTCCATCGCCATGGAGCCTATCGGTCATATTGCCGGAATTGGAGCAGCCATTAATGGGTTTGTGTCGACATTGCTATCCATTCCCATTGCAACCTTTATCGGAGAATTTGTAAAAGATTCCGTTTGGCCCCTTTTTGCAGGTTTGGCCATTTGTGGACTGTGTGCTTTGACTATTTTTCTTTTGGTGAACAAACCCAAAAGAAAACGTTTGGCAACGACTTAGTTTTCTTTGGAAAAAAATACCTCGCCACTGCACGAATCGGAAGTGGCACCTGTAACTGATTTCAGCACGTTGGTTTTTCCTTCCAAGCGGAGTACGCCCATTAACGCAAAAACCAAGGCTTCTTTATAGGCAACCAATGTTTTGTTGGGAACTACAACCTCAATACCGGCACCCAGTTTAATTTGGAGCGTATCCATAAAGAATTGATTGAGCGCACCTCCTCCCGTAGCCAACAGTTTACTGTTGGATTTGCCATTGCCCTTGTGCTTGAGGGCAGCAAATGCAATCTGTTCGCAATTATGATGGATGAATGTATGCAATAAATCCTCGTTGGAAATCTCGGAAGCCTCGATCAATGGTACAATTTCGGAAACGAACCACTCATACCCTGTGGATTTGGGGTAGGGCAGGTCATAATATTTAAGGTTGTTCAGTTTTTGTAGCAGGGAGTGGTCCAATTTACCGGAACGGGCCAGTTTTCCATTTTCATCATAGGCCAGTCCCATTTTATGGGTAATGTAATTCAGTGGCATGTTGGCCAATCCAATGTCGTAGGCAGTGCGTTGGCCATCTTTATCAAAAGAAATATTGCTGATGCCGCCCAGGTTCAAACAAAAATCGTATTCATGGAACAGCAATTTATCGCCAATGGGCACCAAGGGAGCGCCTTGTCCCTTTAGGGACACATCCTTGGTTCTGAAATCGCAGACAACTTGTTTACCAGATGTATTAGCCAATAACTGTCCGTCGCCCAATTGAAACGTAACTCCATCTTCTGGTCGGTGGTGCGAAGTGTGCCCATGACTGGCAATAAAATCGACCTCTTCTCCCAATTCATCCATAAACAACTTGGATTGTTGTCCCAACCAAATACCATAATCCTTGTGCAGTTGCTCGTGTTCTTCTTCGGAAAGATGAATCGCTTTTTTGAGGTACTCCCTCATTTCATCGGAATAATCGATTTCAGTAGTTTTTTTTATGGAAAAGCTCCATTTCCCATCTTCTTTCCAAATATGGCAATAGGCAATGTCCAACCCATCGAGAGAGGTTCCGGACATCAATCCCAAAACTTTATAAACATTCATGGCTGAAAGGTTTTTAGTTGGATGGGAAGTTTACCTTTGGCTTCAATTTTATCGGAAAAGTGCTCAAAAGCAACTTCTTGAAACTCCGGAAAATCCTGATACACCAATACGGTATTGGATGATGGCTTCAATTTTAAAATATCCAGGACGTACGGATTTCCAAAAAGATAGATCAAGGTATTTTTCTTCTCCACCAATTTATGGATAGTGGTCAACGTACTTTCATCAAAACCAAATTGGTTTTTGGGTTTTACAGCTGGAGGGAAAATGCTCAACAATACATTCTGTTCTTTGGAATTCAGGGCCGTATCCAAATCAACCACTTTTGATCCAAAATTGTATGAAATTTGTTCCGAAAAGCTATTTTCTTTGCTGGAATTCACGGAAACATTCAAGAAGTTTGAGGATTTTATTTCCTCTACGGTTGATGCATTACCATACAATTCCGTGATGCCCTGTTCTGCAATTTTACGGTTTAATTTGGAATTTACATCAAGACCGGAATCATTGGATTGCATTTTTACAGAAAACACTTTGTGTTTTAAGTTCCAGACTCTTTCAAAACTTTCTTGGATTTGTTCTTCTGAAGCACTTGCCAATATCCCATCAATACCCTCAGCCACATTTTCACTAAAACAAAGCACGTCCATACCTGCATTAAAAGCAGCTTTTTCCAAGGCCCCTTTTTGAGGAAATTTTTTGGACACTGCATGCATGTTCAAAGCATCAGAAATTACAACACCATCAAAACCCAACTGTTTTCTGAGCAGATCCGATATGATTTTGGAAGAAGTAGTAGATGGATTTTCAGCATCCAACTGAGGTAGGAGCAAATGACCTACCATCACAGAGTCCACCCCGGATTCAATTCCTTTTTTGAAGGGATAAAGCTCATTTTCCATAAGTTCCTCCAAGGATTTGTCGATTACAGGTAGATCCAAATGTGAATCTGTTGCCGTATCACCATGCCCTGGAAAATGCTTGATGGAATTTAGGGTTCCACTCTTGGCCATTCCTTTTAGGAATGCTTCTGCTTTGTGGGACACATCTTTTCTATCATCCCCAAAGGAACGATAACCGATTACGGGATTTTCAGGATTGTTGTTGATATCCAAAACGGGGGACAAATTCCATTGTATTCCCGCTCGTCTGCAATCGTTTCCAATAGCTTCGCCTACTTTATGAATTAGGTCATTATTACTGGTTAAAGCTCCCAAAGTAATGGCATAAGGGTATTGTGGTGTGTTTTCAATACGCATCGCAAGTCCCCACTCGGCATCAATGGCAACAAGCAAAGGTACGCTGGCAGCTTTTTGATACCGTGCAATAAGCTCCAACAAACGGTCGTAGCTTTTTGCGTTATGAGCCACCTTTTTCTTTCCTTCAAAATTGGTGGCCGCACTGGCCCTGCTGTGGAAAAAACAGATAGAACCGATATGATGTTCCTTGATGAGCTTCTCCATTTTTCGTACCCCATCTTCGGTATCGTTGATAAAAACAGCGGGCATAAACAATTGCCCCACTTTTTGTTTTAAAGTCAGTGTGTTTTTTGGAAGTGTGTAGGCTTGTTGGGTTTTAGTCATTGGATTCTACTGTTTTTTACCGTAATCTGCGGGGTATTTTAAATAGCGAAGCACCAGAAAAGCAGGCAAGGCTGCAATTACCACCCAGATAAAGAAGCCGTCGTAGCCCAACCATTCTTGAATGTATCCGCTCAGCATTCCGGGCAGCATCATGCCCAAGGCCATAAACCCGGTGGCAATGGCGTAGTGCGATGTTTTGGAGGCTCCTTCGGCCACATAAATAAGGTACATCATAAAAGCGGCAAAACCGAAACCGTAGCCAAATTGTTCAAGCACTACGGTACCGGCCACAGCATAAATGCTGGTAGTTTGAGTTATGGCCAATATCGCATAAAGCGCATTGGGCAGGTTGAGTGCAAGCAACATGGGCAGCATCCACTTTTTAAGTCCGTCCCGGGAAATCAAGATACCACCCAGAATTCCTCCGAGCGACAACATAATTACGCCCACAGTACCATAAATGGTGCCCACGGCTTCGGTAGAGTAGGCCAATCCGCCAACTTGTAACTCATCCAGTAAAAAAGGGGATGCCATTTTCACCAATTGTGATTCGCCCAGACGGTACGTTAATATGAACAATAAGGCTACTCCAATTTGATGTTTTTTGAAAAAAGTGGTAAATACCTCGAAGAATCCTGCTGGTTTATCCTTGGGTTCGGTTGTTGATCCTTCAAACTTGGGGGCCGTAAAAAAGTTGGATACCGTTAAAGCAAGCATTAAAATAGCTGCACTGATCATGGTTACGGACCATGCTTTGGTATTGTCCCCGTATTGATTTTCCAAAAAACCTGCAAAAATCACTAAAAGTCCCTGTCCCGTAACCATGGCCAAACGGTAGAATGTACTGCGAAGGCCAATAAAGAAGGATTGTTTTTTCTGGGTGAGGCCAATCATATAATACCCATCCGAGGCAATATCGTTGGTGGCAGAGGCGAAGGCGGCCATCCAAAAGAACGCTAGCGTTATGATAAGGAACGAATTTGAGGGTAAAAAGAGACCAATCCCCAAAAATGCCAGGGAAACCGCCAATTGCATGCCCAAAAACCATTTTCTTTTCGTGCCATTCAGGTCAACAATGGGACTCCACAAGGGTTTGATGACCCAAGGGAGGTATAGCCAACTTGTGTACAAGCCTATTTCCGCATTGCCAATGCCCAAACGCTTGTACATGATCACGGAAACCGTTACCACCAAAATGTAGGGAATCCCTTGGGTGAAATATAAAAAGGGAATCCACAGCCATGCGTTTTTATCTTTCGGAGCTACATTCATTGGTGGTGGTTTTAATTTATAGTATTGGCTTTTATTTGTTGGAATATCGGGAAGTTCAGGCTAATTTGGTAGTATAACTTTAGTGAACGGTCTGGTTTTTATGTTGTTTTAACGATGATGCATAAAAGAAAAAGGCCTACTTATGCACTAAATGTAGGCCTTTTCAGGATTAATTAAACAACT
Source organism: Flagellimonas halotolerans (assembly GCF_035818535.1). Lineage (NCBI taxonomy): Bacteria > Pseudomonadati > Bacteroidota > Flavobacteriia > Flavobacteriales > Flavobacteriaceae > Flagellimonas > Flagellimonas halotolerans. The sequence goes on from NZ_JAYKYV010000006.1 coordinate 69,010, forward strand.
AACAACTTAAAATGAAATGTTGTTTTTTTTAGAAATGGTATCGTACAAAACCTTCCATGGCTTCGTACTCTGCCATTCCAAGTGCATTATATCTATTTGCGGTATCCTTGTTTCTTTGTTCTGCACGTTGCCAGAATTCCCTTTCGTCGTTCCCTGGAAACATGGCACTATCCTTTTGGGACTGGTGTTTAAATATGGCATTGATTTTTCTATCCATATCTTTTGGCCCAATTGGGACTGCCATTTCCATATCCGCAATGTCCCATTCCTGCCAAGCTCCCCTATACAACCAAACGTAGCAGTTTCTTATCCAGTCCGAGCCTTCGTCGACCAACCGCTGAATGGCTTTAAAGATTACATCCAGACAAACCCTGTGTGTTCCATGTGGGTCGGAAAGGTCTCCTGCGGCAAAAATTTGATGTGGTTTTAGCTTGTTCAGCAAATCATAGGTTATTTGAACATCTTCGTCAGAAAGGGGTTTCTTTCTCACGGCACCCGTTTCGTAAAATGGCAGGTTCTGAAAATGCGCATTTTCTTCCTTCACGCCACAATAGCGGCACGCGGCCAAGGCTTCCCCTTTTCTAATTAACCCTTTATAATCCTGTACTTCGGGACTATCCAATTCTCCCGGTTTTTTGTTGGCCAAAAACTCACGGACCTGTTTGAATTTCTTTTTAAGTTCCTTGTTGTCTTTTTGCACGTCGGTGGCAAAATCGAGGAAACGTATCACTTCATCATCAAAAACCGCAATATTGCCCGAGGTTTGATACGCTACGTGGACATTATGTCCTTGGTCCACCAAACGCAGCAAAGTGCCTCCCATCGAAATTACGTCATCATCGGGGTGGGGACTAAAAATCAAAGATGTTTTTGGGTGGGGTTGTGCTCTTTCCGGTCTTTGACTGTCATCGGCATTGGGCTTGCCTCCGGGCCATCCGGTAATTGTGCGTTGTAATTGATTGAATACTGAAAGGTTGATTTGCTCTGCGGAACCCACATCGGCAATTAGGCTACCCATACCATATTCATTATAATCTTCGTTGGTCAACTTTAATATGGCCTTGCCCAGTTTTTCTGAAAGCCAAATTGATGCGGTTTTGATGAGTTTGTCGTCCCAATCGCATTCGGTAACCAACCAAGGTGTTTTTATTCTTGACAAATAGGAGGATGCCGCTCCGTCAAGAACAAAATCACAGTTTTTATGATGCTGTAGGAAAGTTGCTGGGACGGATTCCTTTATTTCGCCCTCAACCGCTTGTTGGACAATGGGCGCTTTTCCTTCGCCCCATGCCATGATTATGATTCTTTTGGCATCCATAATGGTGCCGACCCCCATTGTAACCGCTCTTCTCGGTACATTTTCCTCGCCGAAGAAATCACTTGCGGCATCAAGGCGTGTAACACGGTCCAAACGAACCAAACGGGTTTTACTGTTCAGTGACGAGCCAGGTTCGTTGAACCCGATATGCCCGGTTCTACCGATTCCTAGAATCTGTATGTCTATACCTCCGACATTTTTTATTTTCTCTTCATAATCCAAGCAATACTTTCTTATTGCATCCTTGGGCAAACTCCCATCTGGAATATGGACGTTATGAGGTTCAATATCAATATGGTCAAACAAATGTTCGTTCATAAAGCGGACATAACTATGGATGGAATCTGGATCCATTGGGAAGTATTCATCCAAATTGAACGTGACAACATTTTTGAAGCTTAGTCGCCCCTCTTTATAGAACTGAACCAAATAGTCGTATACCTTGGTAGGCGTAGAACCTGTTGCCAATCCAAGAACCGCCTTTTTGCCTTCGTCTTGTTTTTGTTTTATCAGACTTGCTATTTCGTTGGCAACGTACCACGATGCGCTTTGGGCGTCCTGATAAATATGGGTGTTGATTTTTTCGAACTTCATGGATTCGGTGTCCAGAGGTTCTTTTTTTAATAAGTTATCGGCTAATTCTTGCATGTTTTTATTGATTTTGACCTTTTTGATGCTGCAAATATAATCAAAAAAGCATTAAATGGCAAAAAACTGCATTATATTTGCAATTGTTTGCAAGTTTTAGACAAGGTGAACATTCTGTTCTCATAAAAGATATTTTCTGTAATTGTTTTCTACTTTTGAATTCGTATGAAAAGGATATTACATGCTTAAAGAAGAAAGACGGCATTCCATACTTAATGAGGTGGAGTTGCACAATAGGGTATTGCTGACAGATTTGGCGGACAAGCTCAATGTTTCCGTAGATACCGTAAGAAGGGATGTCAAAGAGCTTGATGATGAAAACCTCTTGGTCAAAGTGCATGGAGGTGCTGTTTCTCTGGGGTTTGCCAATCACAGTCCCCATCAGGGCAATGTTTATGCCCAAGACAAGAAAATAACTATCGCAAAAAAGGCGTTGGGCCTTCTTAAAAACAATAGTGTCATTTTGATTGATGGGGGGACAACCTGCCTTGAGTTGGCCAAATTGTTGCCCGTAAACCTAAAACTTACTTGTTTCACCTTGAGTCTGCCTGTAGCCAAGGAGTTGCTGCGCAAACCTAATGTGGAAACCATATTTATTGGGGGTACACTCTCAAAAGGGTCGCAAATAGCAATGGGATCCAGTACAATCAATGCACTGTCACAGATTAAAGTGGATTATAGCTTTATAGGTACGGGCTATGTTGACACGGAATTTGGATTGACCGAGTTTGATTGGGATGTGGTGCAGACGAAAAAAGCCGTAATCAATGCTTCCAAGAAAGCCGTACTTTTATGTATTTCGGAGAAATTGAATTCCCAACATCGCTTTAAAACGTGTGATTTGAACGTAATCAATACCATGATAACGGAATTGGAACCTTGGGATTCAAAACTGGACGCATTCAAAAATTTGAACATACAAATACTATAAAGTAGTGGTGAAAAAACACATAAAGATTACCGAGGAGCCATCCAACTATGATGGGTTGGATGAAATGGATACGTTGGAGATTGTAGCCAATATCAACAATGAGGACAAGAAAGTGGCTGAAGCTGTCAAGCAGGTATTGCCTCAGGTGGTCACAGTAGTCGATGAAACGGCCAAACGTTTTGAAAAAGGGGGTAGACTTTTTTATATAGGGGCCGGAACCAGTGGTAGATTGGGCATATTGGATGCTTCGGAAATTCCACCTACGTTTGGGATGCCACATAATCGGGTAATTGGATTGATTGCAGGAGGAGACCAGGCCATTCGCAAGGCGGTCGAGAATGCTGAAGATGACGCGAAGCAAGCTTGGAAAGACCTTCAGGAACATAATATTAATGATAATGATGTTTTGGTGGGCATTGCCGCTTCGGGCACCACTCCTTACGTTTTGGGAGGGATTGAAGATGCAAAGTCCAATGGTATTCTAACAGTGGGGATTACCAATAATCCAGGGTCTCCTCTGGCTCAATCAACCGATATACCGATTGAAGTGAACGTTGGCCCGGAATTTTTAACAGGGAGTACCCGAATGAAAAGTGGAACCAGTCAAAAAATGGTCCTGAACATGATTTCCACGGCCTTGATGATTCGCGTAGGTAGGGTGAAAGGCAACAAAATGGTGAACATGCAATTGAGCAACACCAAATTAGTGGATAGGGGAACGCGTTATATTATGGAAGAACTGGACCTGAGTTATGAGGAAGCCGAAAAAGCGCTCAAAAAATATGGTTCGGTCAAGTTGGCCATTGATGCTTTGAAATAAGTGGGTCCAGATTATTTTGGCTCCAATCGGTAAACCCCTTTACCTTCAATACCTACATAAATGAAACCATCTGGTGCTTGGCGTACATTCCGAACTCGGCCCATGCCGTCCAGTAATTTTTCGCGATAGACAACTTTGTTGTCTTTTAGTTCCAATCGCTCCAAATATTGAAAAGCCAGGGAGCCTACCAATAAATTGTCTTTCCATTTGGGATATTTCACGGAAGTAACAAACGTCATCCCAGATGGTGCAATGGATGGCGTCCACTGGTACAATGGCTGTTCCATGCCTGGCCTTGAGGTTTCATCGGTAATTTCGGTGCCACTATAATTAATACCGTAGGTGATTACGGGCCATCCATAGTTTTTCCCTTTTTGTATGATATTGATTTCATCCCCGCCCCTTGGTCCGTGCTCATGTTCCCAAAGCACTCCAGTTTTAGGATGAAGAGCCAAGCCTTGAGGATTTCTATGCCCATAGCTGTAGATGGCTTTTTTTGCCCCTGTTTCATCAATAAACGGATTGTCTTCAGGAATACGGCCATCATCGTGCAAACGATAAATTTTACCTCCATCGCGTGTAATATCCTGTGGGTTTACATCCCTGTCCCCTCTTTCACCAATGGAGAAGAACAAGTAACCATCATTGTCAAACTCAATTCTAGATCCAAAATGTTGCCCGCGTGTGGAGTTTGGCGATGCTTTATACAATTTTTCAATGTTTACGAGCTTGTTGTTGGATAACTTGGCGCGTATAATGGCCGTATTGCCACCTTTTTCATTGCCTTCGGTAGAAGCGTAGGAAAAATAAATCCAACCATTATTGTCGTAATCGGGATGCAGTTCAATATCCATTAAACCACCTTGTCCACGGTTGTATACTTCAGGGGCATTGTCCACTTCAATGGTTTTTCCGGATTTGTGGAGAAGGAGCTTTCCTGATTTCTCTGATACCAAAATACTATTGTCGGACAAAAATACCATGCCCCAAGGATTTTGGACCCCACCTACCACAAGCTTAGGTGTAAAATCAATGGTTGCTGGAAGATGTATGCCCTTATCTGATTTTTGGGCACAGGATGTACTGAGCAATAAAATAAAAAAATATGGGAATAAGAGGCTCTTTTGCATGATTTTATGTTGAAATAATAGATAAACAGCAGATTTAAAAGTCCGTTTTATGGAAGATAAAGAGAATTTTTGTAAGAACAGAAACTATGATTTAGAATATTGAAAATCCAAATTTGAGTATTCTCTATGTGGTTTTGGTAAAAAAGTAATTTTAGGATTGAAATGTCACCAAAATTTATATTTTTGCAGTCCGTTTTCGGAATGTGGCCCTATGGCTACGCTCAGGATAGACTCCGTATGTTGCCCAGACTGCTTAGCGGTAGGCGGAATTGTAATTTGGGTATTGTTTTTTTGAATTTTATCAGCATTTTGCTGATTTCGGGATGTGGCGCAGTCTGGTAGCGTACGCGCATGGGGTGCGCGTGGTCGCTGGTTCGAATCCAGTCATCCCGACGAACCGCCATCTAGGCAGAAACAAAGCACTGTTAATTGTATGATTATCAGTGCTTTTCATTTTTTATGATTCCATCTGATATCATTTAAAACCATGTTTTTGGTGTGCAATAAGGTGTGCACACTGGTACACAGATTGTTGTAGTTTTAGGTATGAACAATTGAGGTTAAAGGGCAGTCCGACCAATAACAATTGTTCAATTAAAATGATTACAACATGCGGACAGACAGTACTTTAGGAATCAATTTCTTCGTCAGGAAAAAGCGCAATGACCCGAACATATACGATATATATGTTCGTATAACGGTCAAAAAGGAACGTGCAGAAATCAGTATCAAACGGGACATTCCGGTGTGCAATTGGGATAAATTACGAGGAAAAGCGTTCCCAATCAACAGGATTATGGAAGATCTGAATGCATATCTCGATACCGTTTATGGGGAAATCCTCAATGTTCATAGGGAGTTGCACATGGAAAGGGCATTGATAACGGCAAAATTGATCAAGGCAAGGTATGTCGGGGAGGACGAAGTGAACCATGCCCTTTTGGAACTTTTCGAATACCACAATACAAACATGGTCAATACCCTAAAGCCTGGGACCATGAAGAATTACTATTCCACGGAAAAATATTTAAAGAGTTATATCTCTACCAAACTAAAGACCAGTGATGTGCCGCTCAGCGATCTGAAGCACAAGTTTATTTTGGATTTCGAAAACTATATACGGACTTTCAAACCAAAGAAGAATCGCAAGACCTGTACCAACAACGGCACCATGAAGCACTTGGAACGCTTGATGAAGGTTGTACGATTGGGGGTCAGGTTGGAATGGCTGGACAAAGATCCGTTTAGAAACTTCAAGCTACGTTTCAATAAATTTGACCGAAACTATCTTACACAAAGGGAGATTGACCTTATCGACGATACCACTTTCACGAGCATAGGTAGGGAGAGGGTAAAGGATGTCTTTCTTTTTAGTTGCTATACGGGACTCACCTTTATGGACATCAAGCTTCTGACCAAGGACAATATCAGCAAAGGAATTGACCGTAACTATTGGATATATACCAGACGGATAAAGACCAATGAGCCTGTAAAGATCCCTATGCTTCCCAGAGCCGTGGAGATCATGAAGAAATATGAAGGGGCACCAATTGAGGATAATGGCCTGCTGCCCGTATATAGCAACCAAAAGACCAATGCCTATTTAAAGGAAATAGCAAAGGCCTGCGGGATATACAAGAACGTATCCTTTCACATGGCCCGACATACATTTGCGACAACGGTAACATTGTCCAATGGAGTTCCAATTGAAACGGTTTCAAAAATGTTGGGACATAGTAAACTCTCAACCACCCAAATTTATGCAAGGGTCTTACAGGAGAAAATAGGGGAGGATATGGAGAAGGTGATGCAGATTTATTCCAAGAAATCAGTACAGGACATCAAGACCGGGATTCAATAGGCCAAAGGTCAACTTTTAAGGAATAACTATCCCATACTGATAAAAATTGATGTCCCATTGGAATAGGACAACTGAAAAGGGCCTAAAAACAAAGGGCTAGGATACTTTTAAAAAAATCAATGGGATACCTCATGTCCCATGAATTAGTGACTCCTAAAAATCTGAAGAATCACAGAGTGCCCTAAAACGCTGGGACCAACGGTCACAGGTCGTAGCGGTTTTTCACTTTTTGGAAAAGCGGTAGAGCAAGACGACAACATGCCAAGGCAGTGTTGTGATAATTAATGATCTAATAGACAGAAGTATATATTTTTTAAAGAAGGAATTTTTAGCAGGTTAATGGGACAGTGCGCTCTCGGAGACACTGAAAACATTGATAATCCTCTGGGACATTTTCAATATGAAGACCTGTTAATGATATGGTCCTTGGTTCTAGCTCAAGAGGGGGAGCAGAAACAGTAAGGATTCAGAGAAATTCACACTCTGGAGGCTTTTTCATTTGCACGCAATTTGCACAAGGATTGAAAATAATATTATTTGAACTCAAACTTTAACATTTCAGTCTAAAATTTTCAGAATAATTTACGGCTTGTTCCAAATACCTTTAGAATAACTTTTGCACGTGGATTCTGTTCCAATTTTAAAGTGTTCGGGAAGATGAGTGTGAAATAAATTTGAATAGGGTACAATCTACTTTTTTAATTCCTCACAAGTAAAATCTGATTCAGTTTGGTTTGTAAGATGCAGTGTAGCCAATGAGTGGAATTCCCCATGGGCCATCTTTGTTGTGCTTAGTTTTTTCCGGCTTTTTCAAAAAGTTGATTGATAATTTCTTGGTATTCTGATGTATTAAATTCAGATTCTGTAATAAAATTATTGAATGCTTTATCTTTCATCCATTCTGGCTTTTCAAAAGGATAACCACCATATAATCCTAATGCCATATCAAATCTCAATTGACTTCCCATAACCGTCATTTCATCAAATGTTGAATGAGATAACCATAAATTCATTCGTCTTTTAGCTTCTGTATAAATTTCAAGTATTCGGTTTTCGGATATTTTTGATGTTGCCATTTTTAGTTTTTATTTTGTTTCGTACCAATTTTTATAGTCTAAGTGCTTGTCAAACTCTTCCTCATCCATTTTAAACAGAATCTTTGAATATTCTCTCGATTTCGAAATACCTCTTTCTTTCAAAAGTCGGTAATCAAAAGATGTACAAAAGGATGCTGAATATCATCTATTTTCAAAGTCGAATATCTTTTTTCTTGATTTAGGGTACTGCTTCCAGAACCGTTTATAATCGCCATAAATTTGACCTGTAACTTTTGAGATTATTTCATTGAGTAACTCAGTTGGGATATGATTATCAGAAAGTCCAATGTAATACTCTTTAATCTTTGATTAAAAGTTCTTTTTAGGTTCAATTTTATTTTCAGTTTTCCAGAATAGCATTTCTCAAATTAAGCCCTCTAGCCCGCATTGCACTTATACCATGTTGGTCGCCGTTTTTTATTTTTCTTTTATTCTGATAAACCTCTCAATTGATTGTCTTTCTTCTATGGGTACTTCCAAGATTGAATCTTTAAACACGATCTCTTCGGAATTTATGGTAAGGATATGTGTTTCTAATTTTTCAATGTCCTCAAATGACATTCCGTATCTGAGCATCCAAATATGCCTTTCATTATCTGTTCCATATTTAATATATTTGGCTAGTTTCTCGGCTCGTAGATCTTCCTTCTTTTGAAAGTATTTTAAAAATGATGCATAAAATACATCTGTTAATTTAAAACTAATTAATTTGTCAATAAAGTCATATGTGTCCGTCATGATGAGATCATAATCTACATCAGCGGCTCTTGTTCCGGGTGGAAAAAGACTATATACATTATGATTTTTATCAGGTATTGAATGGTAGCCTGTTATAAAGTTTGCTGTAATTTGATTTGTACCTCTTCCGAGCTTTTCTAGTCTCGCCCTTTCATTTGTCTTACTTGCGTGCGAGTAACGATACCAACAGATGTTTTTAAAAGTCTTTCCGTGAACTTTCCAAAGAATAATTTTAATCGCTGTATCTAATACATTACCTTCTCCGTCACCAAGGGGTCGATTTAAGTAAATAGAGTACAACAATCGAAAATAGGAGTAAAGTTGTAACCTATTCCTTAAGTCTTGATTTAATTTATTGAGGGGTACGATTTGATTATTATCAAAAACAGCATCAAGAATTCTTTTAATTACATCTTCCGTTCGCTCTGAAGTTAGTTTGTCTAAGTCTTTCTCAGTTAAATTGAATTCATCTGAGTAAGTATCATTTAATATAGCCTCCTTGAAGTCATTGTAATCTTCATCTTTTTGCTCTGACTTTTCAAGAGCAGATTCTTCATCCAATATTTCATCTTGCTCAATAATTCCTCGGAAAGCGGACATTTTTGAAGGAGAGTTTATAATGACATAACCAAAATCAAATTCATTCAAACTAGTCGACCTACCTGCACGTCCTATCAGATTTTTAACGGATAGAGCTTTGCTACTCTCTAATCTGTCGAGATACACAACGTCAAATGGCATATTAACTCCTTGTTCTAACGTCGATGTTGCGAAGCAAATTCTGCACAATCCGTCTTGAGTAAACTTCTCAAGGATCAATCTTGTTTGAAGGGGCAGAGATCCATGATGTATTACTATCCCTCTTTTTAAAAGGGCTAGTAATTGAGAATAATAGTTTTTATTTGCGATTGTGTTACCACCTGTGTACTCTTTTAATTGGTCAATATAGGAGTCAATTTTTTCACCTTCAATTTCAGTACACAGGTTGATATATTTTTTAAATTGATTAAGAAATCCACGGTTGTAAATTTTACTTTTTGACACATAGAAAAGTACAGAGCCATGGTTTCTTATTGTTTCTACAATAGGGTCAAAAGAGCATTTTACTCTATTGTTACCCATTATGGACTTTTCAATACCGAAATGATAAAAATTCCAATCAGCATCTGAGCAGAGATATATTTGTCCGACGTTTTTTTGCTTGAATTGCACTGATTTTGACGAATCAGGTTGAAAGTGATTTTTCTTAATTTGAGACTCAGGATTTGAGACGAAAGGGTGAGCAAAGACAAACGATGCTTCTGTAAATGCCTTTTGAGCTCTTCTAACTATACTGTCAAAATATAACCCTCTCTTAGAGTCTTCATTACTCAGTTGAGCCTCGTCAAATAGAAAGGTGCTAACATGATATTGTTCTTTAAATCTAAATAGCTCCCTGCACCTCTCTGGAGTTACTATGAATACATTACGTTGTGTATATTTTGTATTGATCTTGTCTATAAAGGTTAAGATATTTACAGCTTTGTCATCAATAAGGTTATTGAGCTTGTGATAATACTCATTAATAAGTGCTCTAGAAGGTACTACAATGACAATATCATTTACGCTTTCCTGAATGAGATTCATAAAAACATATGACTTCCCTGTACTTGTAGGTGCTGAAAAACTAAAACATTTGTTGGATTCAATTTCACTAATGATACTAGCTTGTACTGGTGTGTATGTGTGTTGGAATTTCTCTATAATATGCCTTCTATATTGTCGAAATACTACTTCCTTTAATGTTTGAGGTTCAACATCTTTATAAAATACTCCCATGTAGTTCAAAGCTCTTTCCTGATGAATTTTGAATTCGTCTGGCTTGTACAGTTTTAAATATGAAAGAATTTCCATGTCGGTTGTTGACACTGGTCCATTTTTATAAATTCTGTCTAACACAAAAGAAACCACATCTCCAATATCCTCAGAACTAATGATATTTTTTATTGCGTTCTTCATACGTTGACTGCAACACAGATCAGTTCTTCACACTTCTTGAGATTATTGTAATGAGTGTTTCTTTTAATACCATTTACAATAGTGGTTGTTGATGTAGATTTACTAGCAAATGAGGCTATAAATCCTTTTTTTCCACTGGTATGATTGTTAAGTGAATCTTCACAACAGAATTCGGCTATTTCTTTGATGTCGGATACGTCTTGTTTTATTCTCTCAAACCTTTCAATTTGTTCGAATGCTGCGCCATAAGCGTTTTGTCTTGAATTAAATTTGGCTTCTCCAAATAAGATTACTTTGTTCAAGTTCTTAGAGAAAAAGTCAAATCCATCATTTCCTACAGCTTGGCTCTTTATAAGCTCTGCTAGTGGAATGTCTAAGTAACTCATTTCATTTATAACAGTTAATCGAGACAATTCAGAAACGACTAGTTCCCCTGTATCACTTGTGATTTTGTCATCAGATTGCGTAATTATATTGTTCGCTATGTAATTGATAGTTTCTTCTGCTCTGACTTGAAAATAATCTTGAATGTATCGCTTATCAAAACCACTAATCCAAGCAATATCTGACAATGATTTGAAAACATCGCCAAGAGTTATTTTAATATCAGTTGGTTCAATCCTTATAAACAAGATATGAGGTTCAATCTGAATTCGGTCTATAACTCTATATGCGCTCATGTGTTTCTTTTAATTGCCCCCAACGTCTCGTATAAAAACTGTACGAGGTGGCGAGCTTGATTGTCCGCAGGACAATCAGCTAAGCAAGCGAGCACGGACTTTCGATTCGAGACTGATTTGAGCATTGTTTTTATATGTTGTTGTAGTGCATTTTTATTCACCTAAAGCAAGTAAAATCTCATACAATCCAACTCCGTTACCAGAATAGAAATAAGCATTTTCTCCACCAAGTTTATCTCTTGTATATTTATATTTAATGCGCTTTAAATTCTCTTCTGTTTTTTTATTTTGAATTTCCGCTTTTCCTTTTAAGATTAAAGTATGGAATTTCAACTCATATTCGGAAAGTGGTAATGTTCCGATTGTTTTGTCTTTTATATAAATCTTATCTGATTTTAAAGATTTTAGGTCATCCACATATGATTTTATTCTTTGGTCAGTAAATTCTTTTAAATCCGATTCAAAAAGTTCAACCAAATCATTTCGATTGAATTTAATTATAGCCTTCCCATTATCAAGTCCGACTTTGATTGAATCTGCAGGAAGTGATATCAAAGTTATTTTTTTCTCTTTTGTTCGTACAATAAATGAGCTTGAGCAACTTGAAATCCCTAGTATTAATGTCAGAAGTAATATTTTAATTGGATTTCTCATATTCCTCTTAAATGCACTACAACTTGTTTATAAGCTGAACTTTATGGGGCATATAATACCAAAATGTTTGGCTATGCCCAAGTTTTTCAATTTAAAATAAAACATAGTTTTAACTAGGCTCTCTGTAAATTTGAGGGGATTGTGTTAAATGTAAGAAATTTAAATAAATTGGAAAGTGTGAAATTCTGTAAAGGGTTCAATAGTTTCATCGATGGTTGCTTTCTTTTTTGTTTTGCTTTGCAAAAGAAAAATGTAAAGCAAGAGGGTAACAGGCTAAAGCCATGTTACAGGTATGCAGTTTTTCCAAAACGTTCATTTTTAAGTAATTATATGGTTTTGGAAGTGATTTGTGGGGTAATATTTGAAATTTTTCACGGAAAAATACCGCCAGCCCAATAAAACCGATAAAATTTTCACGAAAAAATGGATGGATTAGATGAATTAGGCCCCATCGGTGTGTTTAAGAAAACGGCTTGATAATTATATTGGTTTTGTAGAGAACCTGTCCTAAAGATCGGGGTAGCTACAGTCATTCGGGATTGGATTTTTAACTTACAGCTAACCAATTGGCTATGTGCAGTAGCATCTCATAGGGCACTATTGTGTATATGCTTTGTTAGCAATTGACTTTTATTTTACAGTTCTAACTGCCGGAGTCATTAAGTTTTGATTTGTAATCTCACAAGCAATCTTATCAACGAATTCAATTCCAGCTCCTTTAATAAATTCAGAAAGTAACCAGTTCTGCTTTAATTCAAAATGCCTGAATATGACTGTAGGTTCATATCTCGCAAGTTCACTTAGTCGATGCATCGAGGCAAGCATTATTGTCAAAGGGTGCCTAGGAATACATTTATTACTATCCTTTCTTTTTACATACCACAATGTCTCTACTCCATGGATATATTGAATATCTTTTCTTAAGGTCTTGTGATAGTTGGTTAAATTCTCAACATTTTGAGTTTTGTTTGCTCCCGATTTATACCAATTAAAACGCTTTTTTTTTCTAATGACAAAACGGTTATCAATGCCAATATCTTTCTCAAATCCTGATGACTTAATTTTATTCAAGGTATGTTGATTTGCGTAATTACCAGAAAGTTCAGCATAAAACCATGCCTTGTGAGAATTGTTCATAATCACAAAATGAGGATTTACAATTGGAATGTATATTTCTGGGTAACCTGTTGGAAATGTTAGGTTAAAGCAGCGATGTATGTATGGTAAGTTGTATAATAGGTCCTTTAGTGAATAGACATCATTATTGCAAGGTTCACCAAAGTATCCACAAAGACTTGAAAGAATTCCATTTGCATGAAATTTAATTTCTTCATTTTTCAAGTTTGTGTCACCATCTTGAATTGTTCCACTTGCGCCATGGTTTTCAACAAAGGCAATATTCTTGACTGTTAGTAGAGCCTTTGTCGCATTCAAAAAACAATAATAGAGAGTTAATGGAGAAGCAGTTTCTGGTATTGCAACACTTGCTTTGTAAAAGCTTTCGGCTTGCCTCCAATACATCAAAGCCTCTTTCTTTTTCTCCTTTTGAAGCCACATTTCAACGTAGTCCCAATGGTCGCGAACCAGTACTGTTTTGTTATTGAAATCCGGGGTAACTAGAGCCTTATGGACTTTTACAATCTTACTTTTATGTTTAATCGGTTTAAATCCCACGGTTTTTGTTTTTTCTTATTGCCTACGTCTCAAATATAAGTAGTTGTGTGTTCCATCACTTAACTTAGCCAAGCATACAACAAACAGAAAATCCTCGTGGATTTTCAGAAGTAGGCGAAAACAAGCAATTACTTTTTGCCATCTTGTAAACAGTTATTTCATCCGTCCGTTAAATCTTTTTCTTTCATGGTCATAAGATAAAAATCCAACTTCTTTTTCTCCATTAAATTCCATTATCACTTTGTATTCTTTTCCTGCTTCTAATGCTTCTATTTCAGAACTAAATTTGTTATGATAAAAATTTTGTGTCAGTGCTGACTTTAGAAAAATTACAGTCCATTCGTCAAATGTCAATTCTTTCAATGGATGTTTTGCCTCTTCATAGTTTTCGAGAACGATGCTGTGTCCATTTAAGCTGAAATGATATAATGAATGAGCAAATGCATTTCTCAACTGCGATTTATAACAGTCTTTAAATATGTTGTAGATTTTTAAATTATGTTTTTCGAAAATATCTCGGACATTTTTTTTTACAAATCTGTATTTAGAATCTCCTGGAACTTTTACATTCCAGTCATATTCTTTTGAATCGCATAAATCTGCAATTTTTTTAAAATTTCCAAGGTTATGTTTTGATTCCCAAAGATGTGTGTAAATCATTAATTCAATTGATAAGGTAAATTTGGAATCTGCTGAATTTTCCGCTTGGAAACTATATTGATTGTTTAGGTATTGAAGTAAAAAGTCCACACGATGTCTGTCAATAAATTCTTCAAATGCGTGGTCTAATCTCCAAGGACTATATTTGGTTTTGTCAATTTCTGTATCGTAGGATGAACGAGCCAAAAATAGAATGTAATCATTTTGGTTTTTCTCATTCTTTTTAGCAGTTTCATAAAGTTCATCAATGGCTGACTTTATTTCTACCTGTAGCTTTCTAAAATCGTCTCTTCTTATCATTTAATTTGTTTGGTCATAATGGTTTACAACGGTTTCGGCTCGTATGAGCAGTTACGTGGGTTAGCACAAAACTTTACAAGTAAACACCGAACTGAAAATCCTTGCAAATTTTCAGAAGTAGGCTAGAACAAGCAATTACTTAGGCCCTTGTTGGGTTGCGTTTATAGTATTTAATACACAGTCCCACCCATTGCCTCAAAAGCATCTAAAACATTTCTTAAGGCTTTTTTTTGTGTTGAGCTAATTGTTTTGTCTTTATGATATTGTTTGCCAATAAACCTAATTTTTACATCTTTTCCATTTGCAATAGCTTTCATTATTTCAAGTTCATTTTTGCCAACAGATCTATCTAACCATTCCCAAATTCCACCATATCCATTGTCGGTTTCAATTTCGCCATATTTTTCCTCTTTAATTTCATAAGCAACTCCATCAACTTTTATCACGTATCTTTCTATAAACAACCAATCATCTGCTGCGTATTGAATTCTTAATCTCAAAAATGGACTTCCGGTGTTCGACTTTCCGAAATACCCAAAGAATCCATTATAGTTATTGTATTGAGGTGAAGTCTTGTCACGATACCAAGTTATTTCGTTCATATCGTCATATTTTTTCCTCATATTTTTAGTAGCATTAGCAAGGCGCTTTTCTTCTGCTTTTTTCCTTGCTAATTCTTCTTTCTTTTTTTCTTCCACTATTCTTTCAATTTCGAAATCTATTTTGGTCAGAAGTTCTTTTCCTTTTTCAGCCTCCTTTGAAGTTGGGTACTTTTCAATTAGAGTGTTTAATTCCGTTTTGCTCTTGTCAAAATCTTTTTGGTCAAAATATAGATTTGCTCTTCCAAAGAGTTTGTCAGCTCCGTTTTTGCATTCATCAATCTCCTTTTTTAATATTTCAATTTCTGCGTTCAATTTGTCTACTTCAGATCGCGGAATTCCACAGCTACCTATTATTGTAAGTAACAGAATTAAAGTCAGTTTAGTAATTTTATTCATATTCTCGATTTTTATTCAAATGCACCCTAACGGTTTATTATGGTGCGTATCCCGCAGGGTATGCACTATACACCATGTTATTGGCAGCAGTAATTATTTAAATTTCAATTCAGTTATGTATTCATTGAGTTTCTGAACTGTTTTCATTTTATTAAATGGATCCGTTGTTAAGAATGCTATAACCATAAGTTTTGAAATCTGTAATGCAATTTGTACATCTTTTATGTCTATTGCTTTATCGCCACCGTGAACGATTGCTGATCTTTTTCTATAGGTCTGCTTAAAATATTTTGCTATTTGTCTTCTTTTAGTTGCATCGTCATGAATAATGAAAGCTAACCAATCACTTAACTGACTTACAATTGAGGGAGTTATAAGAGTTTTGTGGTCATGTTGAAGCATTCCTTCGATTGCAAAAACTAACTGTACTAACGATTTAGATTTGTCTTTGTCATAGACCCCTTTTCCAATCCACTCAATTGCTTGTAAAAGTCTTTTTTCAATTTCGGATTTATTGCTTTTAGTTATTAGCTGCCAAATTTTATCATTCCCTTGGGAGTCGTCTTGGAAAAAAGGGTCTTCAATTTTAACAGGAAGAGAAATATCATTGCTGCCATGAAAGCCCATGGATGAATTATTGCAAATAACACGACGGGTGATTTTCCAACCTCTAAAATTGAAAATTCCTACACTTCTTTGATGACTTAAATCGGCAATCATATAGTTCATCACATTTTCGAAGGTTTCAACAAGTTCGTCAGCTAATTCAACGGATTTGTTATTTTCTCTAGCTTTGACCTTAACGCCCAATAAAATGTCCGATTTTCTACGATTAAAATAGATTTCACGATATTGTAAAGGAGGGTATTTCTTAATAAGTAAATTTTCAGCTTTAGGGAAATTGTATAGAGTGAAATCTCCAAGTTCGAGATTGTCACTTTGCATTTCACAACCGAAAAGTTCATAGAGTATTTCTGACTCTTGGTTTTCAGGTTCTAATAATTTAGCAGTAAGGTTTTTGAAGTCTTTGTATTCACATTTTGATGACGAATCCCTAAGAGTTCGTATTAAATCAATTAAGCTGGACTCAAATTTTTTTAGTGAAATAGTCTGTTCAACTTCTTGGTTCTGTTGGTAAAGATGTTCTAACCCTGTTTGATACTTTGAAACTTCATCAAAACCAATGAAAGACACGTTACCTTCACCTATTCCAAATGACTTGGAAGGTAGTTTGCTGTCATTCACAAAACGTTCGTTTTTTACTGAAATATCAATCAGTTCATTAATTGTATTCGCAATTTCTCTTTGATTCATCTTATTGCTGCCAACTTGATTATATATACAACCTTTATGGGCATATGCTACCAATTTGGTTGACTAAGCCAAGATTGTTAAATTTTAAAATAAGCATCGTTTTTACATGCTCACAGTAAATATTTTGGGGGAGGGAGTTAAATGTAAGAATTTTCAATAACTTGGAAAATGTGGAATTCCGTAAAAGGTTCAATAGTTCATCGAATGGATGATTTATTTAAATTCCAAAGTTGGATTGCTTTCTTTTTTGTTTTGCTTCGCAAAAGAAAAATGTAAAGCAAGAGGATAGCACGCTGGCGCGATGCCATAGATTCATTTTCCTTCGGAAAAGCCCATTCTTAGTGTGTTTTTTGAAAATATTGGTTATTGGCATTTACATCATTTTTGATGGAAAAATCCTCTCAGCCCAGTAAAATCAATGAATTTTTAATGGAAAAATGGTTGTTTGGAGTCTAGTGTGCGTGTATAATAGACCTATTTTTTTTGTGCAATTTAATTTATCGGCCATTCTCCCATTTTTGGTGAAAAAATCCTCTCAGCCCAGTAAAATCAATGAATTTTTGGTGAAAAAATGATTTTTGGGTGCTTGAGTAGATTTCGAATTGTCTCCAATCTTTTGACCGTCAAAATTTTGGGATTGATACTATTTTTAGCGTAAAAATGCGGTCAGCCCAGTAAAATCAAGAAATTTTTAGCGTAAAAATCATAAAAACTCCTGCTTATTTCGGGCAAAAATACTTTTGCTATTCCTTGATCATTCCTCTTCTTTAGCCTTCTTTTCTTCCCGATAAAACAGGTTCAAATGGTCCATCAAAGCTTCTTCCCCGACCGGCATCAATCGGTTTGCAATGGTCATCGCTTGATGGATGAATTCCTCTTCGTTCCTGTCCATAATATCATCCGAACCAAGATCGGGATTTATTGCCCTCATGGAAAGGTATATCAATGTACGAACGGTCAACAATAGATCGGCATGACCGTCAAGGTAAAAGAACGTAGGTTGGTACTTGTCCTTGAACCATGGATGGGGAGCCAAGGTAGGGGAATGGTCATTTGAGTGAAGTCTCAAATCCTTTATTAGCTTTTCCTCGTTTGGGTTCATGGATTCATTTTTTGTTTTCAAGTTCCGATAGTTTTTCGTCCAGCTTGTCCATAAAGTACAATTGGCTATCCGGAAGGATGCTCAATACCAGTTCCAATACTTGGATCACACTGTCCTCTTTTGATGCATTTTGGTTAGCAGGAAACAACATCATTCCCTCCCCATCAAGGGCAAACACGCAAACCTCCAAAAGACTGATGATCTGTGTCAAAAGATGGTTGTTGTCCCTGACCTCGAAAGTCACATAATTTCCCTTGGGGTCTATGGACCTATTGTTTCCCAAGAGTCCCGAAAGATTGTTCCTGAGCTGTTGTATCTCTTCCAAGGTCTTTAACCTTTGCTTCTTTGATTTCATGTGAATGGATTTATTGGCTTGTGGTTGTCTTTTGTTCCGAAAGCAATTTTCTAGCCTTGTCCAAGAACTCCATTTCATCATGGGGTATCAAATCCAGTATATATCCGAGAACCCCACTAATATTGCTGTGGGGTTGGGGAACGGAACGTGTCGAGAAATTTTCGTTTTCCAAAGCTGTGATACAGACCTTGATCAGGTCGGAGATCATATAGGAGGTTTCACAGTATCCCTCGGTAATGAGTTCCGTGCTGTACAATCCCTTTTCAGGGATATAGGGCTTCAAGGCATGGAAATACATTTTTTCCAGTTCCTTCAGTTGATCAACCACTGATTCCTCATTATTCTTCCCTTCGTTCTCGGTCACTTTCGGGAATGCTTTCTCAAAATCCTTTCCGATTCCCTCTATCCGGTCTTTACACTGATCAAGGTGCCTATGGAAAATGGATTCGACTTCTTGGATGAAATCCTTCATCTGTGACTGGATGGTCTTGGTCTGCACTTTTGTGATTTCAAACTCATTGCCATAACGGGCAACACTATATGCATGTTCTAATAGGAGCAAGAGTTCATTGTTTTCCATACTAGAAGATTCCTTAAAAGGTTGGAGGGTGGGAAAGAAATGTTTGCAGTAATTGATATGGCTAATGATACTGTGTGTTACCATGCTCCTTCCTATGCACATCTGTTCAATGAAACGGAACGAAAGCTCAAAGGCCTGGTGCATGTTGAAGGTGGCAATGGCATAATCCCCTTCCTTTATCAGGATGTCGGCAGTATTGGCAAAGGCATTTACTTTTGCCGATTCGGATTTATGATATCGAATGGCCCTTTTGATAAGGGTCTCGTATGCCATTGTGGGGTAATCCATAATGTTTCCTCCTTGTAAACGAGCAAAAACAGTCTCTCCCAGACAGCAATGTTCCAAGAAATAGAGCGAACCCCTTTCAAGGCCTACTTCGGATTGGCTTTCCGTATAGACCCTTATCCTGAAATCGAGATGCTTCTTTCCCTTTTTGGTTACTAGGGTACGTATCTCATTAGGGAGAGGATCATTATTGACATCCACAAAAAGGGTAAGGAAATAATATTCGGTATTGCCCTCCTTCTGTTTTTTGGACAAAAAGGCACTGTCAATGGTTATGATGTTCAGGATGCTGTCAAGCAATTCGGACAGCTCTTCGGCTCTTTCAAAGTTTTCCGGTATGTTTGTGTCATATGTCATAGAATTGTGGTTTAAAGGGTTCGTGAATCGCTGACCATATTAAGGCCACATTCCCAAGTACCCCACCATGGGCACTTGTATTTTATTGAACCAGTTTTGTATTTTACAATCGGATTATTGTACGAAACACCCTATATTTGAGATATGCAGACAAAGACCAAGAACAACCATATAGGCAGAAAGATCAGTAGGATCAGGGAACTCCGTGGAATGAAACAAGAAACCCTTGCCGAGGAACTGGGCATTAGCCAACAGGCTGTTTCGAACATTGAGAACAGCGAAAAGGTGGATGATGCCAAGTTGGAAGAGATAGCCAAGGCGTTGGGGGTAACCAAGGAGGGAATCGAGAATTTCTCTGAAGAAGCAATCTTAAATATCATTGGTAACACTTACCACGTAGACAATTCTTCAGCTGTAAATTATGGTTGCACTTTCAATCCACTGGACAAGTTGATTGATGCTTATGAAGAAAACAAGAAACTTTACGAACGTTTATTACAAGCAGAAAAGGACAAAGTTGATTATTTGGAAAAACTGGTCAAATAGAATCCTTACCTCGCTCAGTAGTATTAGTTAAGGTAAGTTTTGGGACGCTTGCAGCACTTCGCTTTGCTTCGTTCGCTTTAAAAGTTTAAGTTGATTAGCGTTTTACACCACTGTAAAAGCAGTTTTAACAACAATTAACCTTTAAATTCACTTATAAGTGAATTTAATTTTTATATTTACGTATATATGAGTAGTTTTGCACGCCTTAAACATATTCAGGACTATGACCGTGTGAGCTATTATTCAATCTGTTTAAGCGATGACCCAGAGAATCTTGACAGTGTAGAATCTATGTATGAATCATTTCTTCGTACACATGGGGGAAAGCACAAGAAGAAGGTTGTACACATCGCAAATTGGTTAAAAGAAATTGGAGAAAAATATGGTGCACAAGAACATTTATTCAGAGATGAACAAAATCAAGGAGAAGCAAATGGCCTCCCACCAAAAGGAACCGATAGACCACCCACTTACACAGAAGATGGTAAAAACATACCCAATAACTTAAGATTATATTGCTACAGATTAAATGAACATGTAGTAATACTTTTCTCAGGTGATATCAAAACAGCTAAAAACGCCCAAGATTGTGCCAATGTCAAATCACACTTTGAATTGGCAAATCAACTTACCAAAGCAATTGATTTGGCTCTCAAAGAGAAAGAAATTACTTGGATAGACGACTTTACTAATATCGCGTTTGATATTGATATGATAATGCCGTTATAGAAATAAAAACAAAACCATGACAAAGAACAACATAATAAACGAATGGCTTGACAAAAATAATGACCCAGTCATTGAACGTCTAGTTAAGCGCAATTTGGCAATTGCAAATAAGGTCAGAAATATTTTATCAGAGAAAGGCCTCAGCGACAAGGAATTTGCTTCAATGCTTAACAAAACTCCCTCTGAAATTAGCAAATGGTTGAGTGGCACTCACAATTTTACTGGAAAGACCATTATTAAAATGGAAATAGCCCTTGGGGAAAGATTAATCCATATTGAGCCAATAATAAATTATGTTTACCTTGATGTAATTAGAGGTGGTTTAAAGGATAAAAAGAAATATACCCAAGGAGACTATAATACTGTTCAACCTGCTTATGCAAGTTAATGAGTAAAAAAAAGCAACATATCGACCCTTCTAAAATTCATATAAAACATATTGAAGAGTTATTTTCGGAAATTGATGAATTGGATTCCTCCAATGACAACAAAAAAATCGAAATTAAAGTAGCTCATAACAGTGCATATGATGTTTCCCAAAATGGTTTTCTTTTAGGCCTACAAATAGTTTTTGAAAGTCATGAAGAAAATAATATTTCTGAATGTAAATTCAGATACAACTTTTATTTTGAAGTGGATAATTTGTCGGAGATGTATAGCTTAAACGAAGACGACTTTCCAGTATTTCAAAAGTTGTTTGTAGCTACTCTTTCAGGTATCTCCTATTCCACTCTAAGGGGAATTATAATGGAAAAGACATCTAACACACCATGGGGTACTTTAATCCTTCCTGTTATTGACCCTTCGAAAATACTTGAAAGCTGGATTTCTCAAGAATAGTAAGAAGTTTAAATAACAGTATTTGAGTATAAATCTCTAGTTAGGAAGGATTATAATTTCGGAGTGATTCAGCAAAGTAATTTGTCTATTTTGGGTAAAGGAAAATACCTCGGGGTTAATTGGTTACCCTATAACTAAAACCTAATAGAAGTGAATAAAATTTATCAAACCAAAAACAAGTCATTCAATTTTTTTGGACACTTACACAGCCACTAGTTACTGATTTTTCCTTCTTTTTATTAGTTCCTCGTATTGATTTACCAAATGATACAAATATGTTATAAAAGCGTCAAAAAAATCAACAGCTTCTTTGGCGTCTTGTTGGTTGACAATTTGGTCGTGAGAATGGGCCCCATCATTTCCGATTAATCTTAATTCGTTTGCCCATTTATAAAGAGTGTTTTCTAAAATTCCTTTTGAGTTAAGATTTTTCAGTTTAGCGGCAAGACTTCCTTTAATCTCTCCTTTGTCGATACAGATTGCTTCAATTCCTTTACGACACATTATTACACAAGCATCATATGCATGTGCTCGATAGCATTTTAGAGCTTCTTTGTACGGGTTGAATACAATCTCAGGACAATTTTTAATTGCTTCGTTTTCGGTGTTAGGAAAAAATTGTAATTCACTATTAAGATACTCATCTCCTTCAACAATTTGAAAACTTTTCTCCTTCAAAAATGGATTTTTGCATTTTAAACATTTGCTCAATAATACTTCTGTTACATGACCACACAAATCTGGATTAACTGTATTTTTAGAAATATATGAATAAACGATAACTGTCTCGACTACAGAATTGCATGTTGGACAAAAATTCATTTCTTTGATTTCTTCTTTATTCTTTTCTTCCTTGATCATTTTCCTTTAGGTGTTATCAGCTCCAAATAATAATTAGTTGGGGTATTTAAATATCTAGCCCTAGCCGTATTTTTTTTGCTATTAAACAAAACTGAAGTCGACAGGTGTTTTCTGAAATAGTTAGTAATGAATTGATATTCATTTATTGCTAATGTTGTGAATTATAGTATATCTTAAGAGTCATAATATCTATTTATGGCACTCTTGACCATGGACATATCCCTTCCTTTTTTTTCCGCATATTCAATTAAGTGTTGTTCAATTGAAATCTGCAATTTGTGAGCTTTTAATGTTATGGCTTTTATTCTTTCAAATAGTTTGCTAAAGTAATCGTCAGATCTAACTTTTTCTTTATTGTCTGTAATGCTGTCATGAATAAGCCAATTTCTCTCATCCAGAAATTTTGACAGTTCAATCTCCAAAGGTTTAGGTAGTAATGATTCTTTTATGGCAATATTTATTGCTTTGCCAAATGTGTAGAATTGATGTTTTTTTAAAAGCTGTTCAGCTTCCTTCTTTTGTTCTGGTTCCGTTTTTTTTATAATAATGGAATGACTTAAGGCATCTTCCAATATTTGAACTGCGCATAGAGATTCTCCTAAAAGAGTATAAAGTGATATTTCTTTTTGAGAGGCTTTTTTAAATCTATGGTTTTGTGCCATTGTTGTTTTTTGAGTAATATTTATTTTTAATCAATCAGAATTATGTAATCTGATTTGTAGATACCCAGATCTTTAGGACAGGACTTCTAAATAGATATAGATTGGTAAAATATGAAATTCGAATATTGGTTCGATTGATTAAAATTTTTTTCAAGGTAATTCATTCTTTTTAAACAGATTTCAGTATTTTTAGTAGCAAATGGATATGTTCTTATTCTCAATTTCATGATAAATGAGCAATAAGGTGTGCAGGTTCTGGAATTTCAGTGCTTGTTTCTGATTTACAACAACATATAATCATATGGATGGTTCAGTCATCCCGACGAACCATGGTTTTATGACACTAAGTAAAACCTTAATTAATTGAAAACCAGAAAATTAATTTTTTCTGGTTTTTTTTATTTCCATCTAAAACCATCGGTGAGGATGTCCTATAGAGTGTCCTATTTTTGTCGGGAAAAATTCCCTAAATTGTACTTCCGTAATTGATTTTTCGTGTGATTTGACTTTCGCTTAATCCAAAGTTTAACTTAAAGCGAGAACACATGAATACCTCTAACTCCTTCAGTATCAGTTTTTGGCTGAAAAAATCAGGAAGAAAAAAAGATGGACGGTTTCCAATTTATGTCCGGATCAGATGTAAAGGAAAAAATGCAGATCTTAGTGTCCATAGATCAACTTTTGAAGAACGATGGTGTCCTATTTTGGGAAAAATGGACCATAGGGCCAGTGAATCCGTCGTTGTCAACAAATATCTGGACGACGTCCGTGCAAAGTTGCTGGAATGCCATCGACAACTCTGTGCGGAGAGCAACTTTATAACGGCACAATCCATCAAGCTTAGATATCTGGGGAAGGACAAGGTGATGCTCACCCTATTGGACCTTTTGGAGTATAACCGAACCTATGAGTTGCCCAAACTGGCCAAAGGGACAGTCAAGAACTATTCTTCTACAGAGACCTACCTGAAACGTTTCATTGCCAAAAAATATCGGGTGCCCGATATTGGGTTGGCCTCCATTGACTATGCCTTTTTGATTGAATTTGAAAACTTCCTGCGGAACTGCGAACCCATCAAGTCGTTCCAAACATTGAACAACAATGGCATTATGAAACATATGCTACGGTTCAAGAAATTGGTGACCATGGCCTATAAATTTGATTGCATTCCCAAGAATCCCTTCAACCTCTATAAAGTGAAAATGGAGGATTATGACAGTGCTTTTTTGGAAGAGGGGGAAATCCTCGCGTTGGACCAATTGGAATTCGATGAAAAAGGTATGGAACTGGTCCGTGATATTTTCCTTTTTGCCTGTTATACCGGACTTAGCTACATAGAGATTAAACTCCTCAATCCCAATGGTATCGTATCCGGCATCGACGGGGAACTCTGGATCGATGTAAAGCGCCAAAAGACGAAGACCGAAGTGAAGGTGCCCCTATTGCCCAAGGCCAAGAACATCTTGGAGAAGTATGTGGATTTTCCCAAAAATGAAGATATTGTTCTTCCTGTGTACTCAAATCAAAAGGTGAACCAATACCTAAAGATTATTGCACAAAGGGCAAATATTGATAAGCACCTAACGTTCCATGTGGCCAGACATACCTTTGCAACAACAATCACCCTTATGAACGACGTACCCATAGAGACCGTTTCCAAGCTCTTGGGGCATACCAAGCTTTCCACGACCCAAAAGTATGCAAGGGTGGTGGAAAAGAAAATCAGTAAGGACATGGCCCAATTGAAAAACATATTGGATGAGAGCAGCCATAAAATTCAAGATAACAGTGGGGTTCCCAATTTGAGAATTGTACGGTAGAGCTGTAGGGGTATTGTTATTTCTATTTAGAATACCTTTTTAGGAAAGCAGTTTTTGCTGATTTTCGGGTTGTTTTATGCACAATATCGAATGCAGTTCGACTTCAACATATAAGACAGGACACTTAGTTTCAAGGGGTCAAAAGTCAGCTGTCGCGGAAAGGGACTCTACTTCAACGCTACTTTAACATTTGAGTCCTGTTTCTGGGCTATTTGAGAACAATTGGAATCAAAATGAACTAGGCTGAATTAAACCTATCTCTCAAGCCGGTCAGCTTGTTGATTAAATCTTTAAAGCTTTCCGTTTTACCATAGAACATGCTCTCTTTCATCTCCGCATAATCTTCTTCCCATTCCGCCATAACTTCTTCAGGTGGAATGAAATTCAAAGTTTCATAACCATGCTTTGAATAATCGATCCAAGATATTCGTGCATATACTTCTCGGTGTGCCACAATTTTGTCGTACAATGCTTTGTCCTTTATTGCCGATTCCCCAAATCCTGTATCCATCATTCTGGATACATCATATAAATGCCTTGTCATACGATGACCTCTTATTGGTCCCCGTTCTTTTGGTTTCTGAAATTCCTCATGCAATAGGAACAGTTTTTCCAAAAATGTACGTTGAGGCAAAACTGTGGGTATATTAACGGCTTTATCAGCAAAGGATAGGCCTCTGTACATTTCCCCAATAAACGATATAACCTCTCTATTTTCAAAGGGTCCCCGAAGTGACCTGGAGCTTATTTCAACCAGTATTCTTGGTTCTAAATAGGGAACCTTGTCGACCAATGACTTATAGCGGATTTCAATGGCCAAGGGATCAGTATCTGATTCTTCAAAATCGCGGACATGGATGGTAAAATCCTTGATGCCCATTTCATGAAGCTTATCCTCTAAATCTTGCGGCAGTATCTCGCTCACAAACTTGCATGATGCCTTTCTAAGTCTTTTAACCTGTTTTCGGGAAAGATCTCCCTCAAATTCAAAAAAGGATTTATCCATTCCCAGATCTATGTCCTCCGAAAAGCGCTCAATAAGTCTCCATGCCTTGCTCAAGGATGTACCTCCTTTGAAAACCAGATGGTTTGAATATTTGGTTTCGAATAGGGTGCGAAGGACAGCGACCACCCACCAATCCTTTTCTATGGCCGCCTGTGGAAGGCCTTTTAAAATACTTGTTTGAACAATCACTTCTCTTCTGTCCTGTTCGGATAAATCAAACCATTCCTTCATGTCGGTTCCCTTTTTGATAGTGAATTTTGCATAATTTCAGAAATCCAAACAGGAGCTAGTTTCATATCATGAACTATTGATTCTCTGTCAACCTTTTGGAGTATCATATTTATTTTTTCCAAGGTTTTGTCATCTATATTGTGTTTGCCCAATTGGCGCAGGGCTTGCATGATAAGAATATTGGTCTCACTCTTGACGGCTAGAATTTTAGGGGAAGCCTTTTTAAACTTTATTGTATTTTCCCCAACGGATATGGTACGGGAAGTTCCGTCCGTTAAGTAAACTAAATTCAAAGGTACCTGTGTGGAAAGCCCCAGTTGGTTGAGTGCCTGAATCCCAGTGGGAATAATTCTGGCCTTATCCCTTTTAGAGATTGCTTTGGCAATTTCTTCCAAAGACGGATATAACGTCCCAAGTAGCTTGTGTTCTTTGGGATATAGATAAATACCTTGGGCCAATCGGATCAAAAAACCTTTGTCCTCTAACCTTTTCAATGCTTGCCTTATCGCTTCAGATGTACCGAATTTGGAAAAGTTTTTCGGGAAAAAAATTTTTCCACGCTTATGGTTCGAAATTGAATTTTTTATAAGTTTTTCAGTGGGTTCGGGCATTTAGTCACTTATTTTTCGTCACAAATTTAGTAAAAAAATGTGACGAATAATTTTTTTGGGAGACAAGAGTGAAAATCACAAAAGATGGAGGATGTAAACCTAGTGCTGTTGGTCTTGACCAACAGCACTAGGCAAATTTTCCACATGGTAAACATCGATGTTCATGAGCTATTTTGACATTTCGAGTGAATTATGAACATCGATGTTTACCATGTAATGAAGTTAGTTTTTTCCAGGAAGAAAGTCAATGGGGTAGGGGCTTTGTCGACGGTGTGTTATAAACAAATTAATGAACAGTGTGCTCTTGGGCCAAAATTCTTAAACTTGTCTATTGCATGGTAAGGGCAACCATTGGGTTCCCAAGGAGCGCTTTTGAAACCATTATAAATCACATCAGGCACCAACGCTTGAATTTTGCCTTATAACTTTTATTTTCTTACCAATATTCCCGAAAGTTAAGCTCGCACTATTTTCTCGGACAAGGGACGGCATAAAACCGTTTCGAAGGTAACTGTTATATACTCTGTTAAAAATTAAATTTTTTAGTATGAATTAAATCAAATGGTTATTACAATAAGGGTATATGGTTACGAAAAATGTTTGTCTTTCAGAACAGTTCAAGTTAATTCAAAAACAAAAAATCCCCAGAAAAGGGGCTTTTATAAATTTTACAGTTTCAGAAACTAATTTCCCTCGCTCAAAGAAAAACTGCCATCACCATTAAAATTGTTCACTTCAATGGTTACAGTCCATATTCCTGAAACGCCTGCTGAAGTTACCCCATCAATACTGTCGGGTTCAGTGCCGCCTTGAATAGTCCTGTCCAAAACAACAGTAGCATCTGCATCTCGGACGATAATTTGAAAACTTCCTTCTGATGTGGCTGTTATGTCAGCATTATAATCGGCAGTGGTTAGATTGTTGTTCCAACTGAACACACGGACAGCAGAACCACCATTGCCCTTAAAGCTTGCATCAACATCGCCATTAAAATCCGAACGATCCCCTACGACAAAATCGGATGGGGTGGCCATTATCTCGGTTCCATTAACGGATACCCTTGCGAAAGTATCATCATCTTTGCTGCAGCTAACAAAAACAGTGGAAGCAACAACGGTAAGGATTATAAAAAAAAATTGGTGAGTTTCATAACAATTGTAAGATTGGATTATTGAGTTATGTAACAACCATAACGCAAATCACCCTACTTTATTTTTTAAAGGAGATCTTTCCTTGGCTGAAATTTCCTTATGTCATTTCCATGATGCCCCACTAGAAACAATTTACAAGCAATTATGGATTGACCTTTTAAGTCACATTCAGATCAATCAGGCGAATTGGCCCACCACTTTTCTGGGATCACTGCAATATGGTTCATGTTAAGTGGTCTGCCACTTTGTATCACTCCATAGCCCGTTCTCAAAAGTTTATTGGATACACTATTCAAAATCAAGAAATAGGGGTTTACCTTCAAGCTTTTTCCGTTCTGCATATAAACTATACTCTTATTGTGCACCACTGTGGTTTTTGCAGCTAAGAATAACAATGATTTTAGTTTTTTGTCGGCCATATGACTGGTCTTGGACTTCATTGACATTTTTGCGGAAGAATTGGATAAGGACATACACTGGTAAAGCCTGCAGCTTTTTGGCCGTTGTAATACATTTGAAGTTTTCAGTTTTGATGACAAGGTTTTTTGCGATTACTGGACCAATGCCCTTAATGGTGGTAAAGAGTTCGTAGCTATCCTTTAAATTGGAATCGTTCAGAACGATTTTCTTAATTTCCTTTTCGATAGCATCAATTTTTTCCAGATTTAGAATCGCTCTCTGCCAGCTTCTATAGGCGCAACACTCTGGCAAGGGCCATGCTTTCTTTTTTCTGTCCCAACAAAAGTCATGTCCTGCTTTTTGATAACTGTTCGCGCAAATTGTAAAGTTCCTATAGCTCTTTGACCGACTCTGACCTTGGTTCCGTAAAGCGTAATTCCTCAGCAGAACTCTCCCCGTATTTTTTGATACGACATGCATCCTTGGAATCACTCTTACCTCCTTTGCTCGTGATTACAGTTCGAGTGTTTTTTATCATTGTGGTACAATACTATTACCGTTTTTGCAGATACAAATAGGAAACATAAGGCCTACTGTCATTTTCGATTTAGCCAAGACATCAAAAGAAAAAAAACAGCGATAGATCATCGACCCTGCATCCTGTCTTTTTTTCCGGTCCTCCTTCTTTTTTTGTTCCGGTATATGCTGAGCCCCGTCAAGAACAAGAGCAAAGGGACCAGACCGGAGACGAAGACCAAGATCCTGCCGAGGGTACCGGCCATTTCACCGATATGGATAGGGTAGAACTGCGTTGCCATTCGGTTGCTGTTGGGGTCCGTCCTAAAATCACTCACCACCGTAACACGACCATTGGTACCAAGTTCCACTTCTTTGGTCCTTCGAAGCCCAGCGGTTATGAACCGTTCCCTGATATATCGAAGCCTATAATGGTCCGTTCCATTCTTGGGAAAGTGGATGGCCCGTAAGGCGTAGGATTCATTTGTTTTTGAGAGATAATCCTGTAATTGTGGAGAATCCCCGTGTACCCATGGTCGTTGGGTATTGTCGTGTTTCCCATCAAATAGACTTAGTGCCGACTTGTAGTATGAATTATAGGTAAAGTAGGAACCACTTAGGGCCATGAGGAGCAAGGGCACGATAAAATAGGCCCCAAAGGCCTTGTGCAAATCGAAATTGATTTTCTTTCTTTTTCCCTTCCATTTTATGGTAAAGCCCTCTTTCAAGTTGTTGCGATAGGATGTTGCCCAGATATAGATTCCAGAAGTCAACAGAAACATAAAGAAAATGATGGCACTGGTCCCCACAATGTATTTGCCATACGTTGGTATGCCCAAGTTCCGGTGAAGGACCAACAGGTTTTCAAAAAAGCGGATGGAAGTTGATTTTTTGCCGAGATAGGCATGGGTCTCGGGGTGGTAATAACTGGTCTTTCCATTATTGAACGTAATGGAAATCGTCTGTTGTTCCCGATAGGGGAGGAACATACGGTCGATGCTGTCCCCATGGATGGCAACCAAACTTGCCGTGGTTTCCATGATGGTCCTATCGTCCAGATTCCCAAAGTCCTCCACTTGGAGCAGGTCGGGATTGAGAAATGCGGAAAGTTCGGGTTGCCAGACATAAAGGGAGCCCGTGAGACCTGAAAATGAGGCGATAAGCCCACAGGTGAGGCCCAGCCAAAGGTGTATTTTCCGTATCGTTCTGTTCATAGTGGTCAGAAGGGTACCTGATATTGTTTTCAAACGGTGCCAATGGGAACATCGACACCGTTTTCTATGGATTAGAAACTGTACAAAAGGCTCAGTTTCGTATTGATGCCTTCCCCGGCTCCTGTAAAGGTGCGCAAGGGTGCTGCCCATTGTGACCTTGCGGGCAGATAATATTCGTTCAGCAGGTTATTGATGGCCAAGGAGACGGATATATTGGACTGCAAACGATAGGTCGCGGACCAATTGAGCAAAGTATAGCCTTCCACAGGAAATTGGGTATGTCTATAGGTATAATCGTCATTGGCATCCAAATAAGGGTCAAACCTGTCCCTGTCCCCCAAATGGGTCATTCGTAGGGAGGTATCCACTTTATCCGTAGGTGCCCAGTTGACATAGGCCGTCCACTTTGGGGCAGCAATGACATCACCTCCCAAATAGACCAGATTGTTTTCATTGCCGGCAGTATGGGTCACCCCTTCCACATATGAATAGGAGGTGCCCAGTTGCCATTTGTTGTCCGGGGAAAAATAGTCCACGGCAACCTCCCCGCCATAGATATCCTGTGGTTGCTTCGAAGGTGCAAAGGAATTGATGTTCTCATCGAATACAACACCAGTGCCCAAATTGGAGGTACTGTAGTAGCCCACAGCTTCAAATTTGATATTATCAAATTTGGACAGGAACCCGAACTCATAATTTTTGGTCACTGCCGGTTCCAATTGGATGTCATTGATGTTGTCAGCAGTTGCGGACCGTAGCACCGAACCCAGGTCTGCAATGGAGAATCCTTGGGAATAGCTCACATAGGGAATGAACTCTTGGTGTTTGATGTAACGGATCCCAACATTGAAGGCCAGGTTGTCAAAACCTATCTTTCCACCTTCCACGGCAACCGATGGATTAAAGTTGTCATCCCCCAGGGGAGAATAGGGAAGCGTATTGTAGTCCTCAATATCCAAGTTCATGTCATCGAAACGAAGACCGGCTTTCACCACCCATGTCCCATTGAACTTGGCAGTGGATTGAAGGTAAGGGGCCCAGCTGAACATTTTGATGTTCGGCACCCAAAGCCTCCCGTCCAAAAGACCTTGATTGGTCTTGTCACGGAGCAGGTCCACTCCATAGGTCAGGGAGACGTCCGTTGTGGAGCTGACAGGGAAGGTCGTATTGAAATTTGGCCTCAGTCCGTATTTTTCAGCATTGATGACGGATTGGCCCCCGTTTTCAAATTTATCCGAGTAAAAGAAGATGTTTTCCGTGTTCTGGTAATATAGGTCCGTCGTAAAATCCGTGGTCCCGGCAAAAATTTCGGTCAGGTTATATTTTAGCTGTCCGTTCACAAGTGTCGATCCCGTGGCTTCCTCTCCTTCGATAGAACCCTCGACCCCATAGCCGGCCGTTAGCGAATAATCCCCTTCTTCGTTGAATACTTCAAATTCTCCGGGAACCGGGATGAAAGGAGTGTCCTGTGCGGATTTGTATAGGTTACCGCCCAAAGTGATATTTTGGTTATCGGAAATCCGGTATTCCAACTTGGCCAGGGCACTGTAGATCTTTGTGTTGTCCAGGCCATAGGTGGGCAAGATTACCGCCCCGTCGGCATCATATTTATTGCCGGTCTTTTCGTAGCTTCCACTAATGTAGTAGGTGAACCTATCCAAATTGCCCTTGAGGGATTGGTACAGCCCAAAACCAAGGGCATCATCGGTGGCCGCCAAGTTGGAGGTACCCCAAACATTTGTGGTGCCCTCTATTTTTTCAGTGGCGTCCGGCTTTTTAGTGATATAGTTGATGAAGCCCCCATTGCCCCCATTGCCAAAAATGGAGGTGGCCCCCTTGATGACCTCGACCCGACTGATATCATTGGGGCTGATCGATTTTATTCCCAATTGTCCATTTCGCAGTGGGGTGGACTGGGGAATCCCGTCGACCATGACCAATAGCGAACGTCCCCGTAAGGTCTGCCCCCAGTTCGAGAAGGTTCCGGTGGATACCGCCAGACCGGGTACCGTAAACTCCAATATTTCACTGATGTTCGAGGTGGAGTTGGAGAATTCCTGAAGTTTGACCTCGCCCACCACGGTTACGGAGGCCGGTATCTCGGATAGGTATTCCGAATTCCTGCTGGCTGAAATCACGACCTCGTCCAAACTGTTCAGGTCTTCGGTCAGTACGGCAGTATATGTGAGGGTTTCATTTTGTGAAAATGTCATTTTCTCTATGAGTGTCCTATAGCCCAACATTCTAAACGAGACCTCCCAGGAGCCTGCTTCAACGGAAGGGAGTTCAAAGTTGCCGTTGTAGTCCGTTGTTGCCCCTATCTGCAGTGCAGGTATATAAACCGTGGCACCCATCAAGGGCTGATTTTGTTCATCGATTACTTTTCCGTTAAGATTGGATTGGGAAAATGCACAAACCGATAATAAGAGGGTTGTGGCAAGTGTTATGAGTTTCATTAATTTGGATTTATTTAAAATAAGGGGCAAAAATAGGTTTTTGTGCTGTGTTTGCAAATCTTATTTAGATTTAATACAAATAAAAACATGGAATTGCTTGCTAGATGGTTTTGTTGGCCAGAGGTGAACAGCGGTGGTTGAACTTTGAATTCCAATTGAGTGGGCATTCAATCTTTCAAAGGAAAAACCTGTAAAAGGTTCCTACCTCCAAAGTGCCAAAGATCATGAGGTTCCTTTGGATTTTTTTATTTTTATATCTTCTGGTCGCCGATATATTGTAACACATTCGGGTTATATGCACTACTGATCATTGTCTATTTTATATGCGCATGGTATAGACACGCCTTTACGCCTACGGTAGGTTTAGGATACATCGGAATATTGCGTCATCAGAAGAACTTGAAAATACCAAGATTAAGGAGGTCATGGTTTACGGGAATCCTGGGAATATGGTTTAAAAATAAACGGGACAAGGGCATACTATCCTTTTTTATCTGCCGTTGGGTAAATATGGAATTACAGGTAAGAAAAAGATTTTGTTCCATTTGTTTAATGGGATTGCTTGGTATTTTGGGTCTTGGCTGCAGTGCCGACTCTGGACAAGCGGATGATGGAAATGGATTGAACGACACAATGGATGTTTCACAGAACCGTAAGTCCGTCGGGGATTCGGCCGCAGATCTGTTGGATGGTTCCCGTTTTCCAGCACTGCACCTTGAAATATTCTATGTGGAAGGTCTGAAGCCTAGTGCAACAACCTTGGACAATTTTGAGTCCTTCTTGATGGAACGGCTCCATAAACCCGATGGGGTTACCATTGCGCTTACAGAGATTTCATCCCCGGGGCAGGCCGTTTATTCCATTACGGATATCAGGAACTTGGAGGATGATATACGTACAGCCTATAACCAAGAGGGTATCCTAAAGGTTTTTGGCCTTTTTATTGATGGGGAATATTCCGAGAACACGGAAAACGGTTCCGTATTGGGGGTAGCCTACAGGAACACCTCCTTTGTCATCTTTGCAGATACCATCCGGGAATTTAGCGGACAACCCTTGGCCCCGAGCACTGCGGTTCTGGAGACCACGGTCCTTGACCATGAGTTTGGACATCTATTGGGATTGGTAAATGCCGGTACCCCATTGCAAAGTACGCATCAGGATGAGACACACGGAAAGCATTGTACCACTGAGGATTGTCTGATGTATTGGACAGCGGAAACCGGTGAGGGGCTCATCAATATGATCAGTGGCGGCACCATTCCAGGATTGGATGCCGCCTGTTTGGCAGATTTACAGGCCAATGGTGGCAAATAAAACCTTTGACAATAAAAAAAGCCCCGTTCTGGGGCTTTTCTTGTTATAATCGATGGGATTGCCTATAGCGAAGCGGTCCCGGTCACGGTGACATTGGCGCTCAACTGTAGGGCCGATGTGATATTGATGGCCCCCAGGTCGAGACCTGTGGTGGACTCCACTTCCAATTGTGAGTTGAAATAAAACTCAGTACCATCTTGGGTATAGGAAGCAAAGATGAGTTCATACTCCCCTTCGGCCAAAAAGTTAAGGCTATAGGAGTTGTTGATTCCGCCCACTTCAGCACTGGTCACGGCATTGGCGAACCTGATACTGCTCTCACCCTGGCCCTGGGTCTCCACTTCGGCATTGTATGTGCCCTTTTCATAGGCATACACCACAATTTTATCGGAAGTATCTTGGGAATCGTTGACCGTACCCGAAATCTCTCCCGTCGCTTCTTTGTTTACGGTCCGAATACCTGCGGAAAGCTCTGAAAGCGTCACGAAATCAAAGTCTGATTCCAAGGTCCCCTGTTCTTCCTTTATGGTCTTTCGCAGGTCGAAATCGATGATGATCTCATTGGTATTGGTGGCAAAGACCTCAAAGGAATCCGTGATGTCCACAGTATTGGAAGAGGCCTCTATCCTGTCCTTGGTCCCATCGGCCATTTCCACATAACATCCGGGACTGTTGCCGTTCATGTCATTGGCATAGTCCAGGACCAATTCAATGTTGGAATAGGTCCCTGCCTCCATTTGGAGATTGCCCAAGGTCTTCGTCTGGCCGTTGACCAAGGCCGAAAGGTCAAAAGTGGTCTTGGAGAACCCCTCAATGGAGTTTCCGTCCACCTTTACATCGGAGACCGTGATGAACACCGCTTCCACGTTCGCATTGTCAATGGGTGCATCGGTCATTTTAAGGGTTGTTTGATAAGATTCCTTCTCTACATTGTCATTTTCATTGTTGTCACTACAGGATACTATCAAAAGCATTGTTCCAAAGATAATTCCCAAGTTTTTCAAAAGGGTCTTCATAAAAATTAAGATTTAAGGATTTATTATTTGTTTCAGTAATATAACAATTGGCATACGTCAAACCCTACTTGGGTCAAACAGGCCCAATACAATGCCGACTACATGGAATGATGGTTCGGACTCCCTACGATAGGGCTCACAGATGATACGGCATACTTAGAAACACATTGGATTTTTTTGATTAAAGAGGTCAAGTGTCCTGGTCTGTATACGTAGAACATTGGTTCTGAAATTTTAAATCAATGAAGGTTCGATCATTTACGTTTTTCGATTGGATTGTTCAAACAACAAGCGGGAATGTGAACCTTGAAATTTGGGACAAAAACATGATTCTGGGAATCTTGTTTTCAGTAATGGCTTAATCGGTTTCCCGCTCAGTTTAAAGGATGGTCGTTTTGTAAAGCGAACTTTTTAAGGAACAAGTGAATTGTACAATGTCCCTCACTATTTTCTGGACCAGATTAAAATTGCGTTCTCCTTAAAATTCGTACTGTATAGGTATTCCCCGTCGAATTGCACATCCGTTGGATACTTGATGCTTTCGGTCAAGACTTGCCGCAATGATCCATCAAAGCTGTAAATCAACACCCGGCCATTTTCTTGGTCGGTAATTGCGAATTCCCTTCCCCCCATTGCAATACCGGAAGCGACGTTCATTTTTTCATTTCCACCAATGGTTTTTAGGTGTGTTCCATTGAACCCGAATACCTGTATTCTGCTGTTGTACGCATCGGCCACATATATCCTGTTATCCTTCATCTTTACATCTATCGGATAGTACAGCTCCCCATCTTTGTGCCCCTGCCTGCCAATAGTGAAGCATTCATTCGGTGTCTGTACGATGATTCGGTGGTTATAAAAATCGGCTACAAGAACTGTATCTCCGTAAATGGAAACCCCTGATGGGGCCTGTGGTCTTTTGGATAGTTTCAAAGGCCATCTTTTGTCATCTCTATATTGCCAGATGGTGTCCGTCAAAAATTCGGGAATAAACAGGGTGCCATTGTCAGTATGGATGTTCATTGGTCGCTGGATACCAGTAATCGAATCCAACAGCTCTCCGTCCCGGTCGATCTTGTAAAGCCTAAAATAATCAGGGTCGGAAAACCATATCGCATCACCATCTTTGGCCAAAGCCAAGGGTCGGGCTTCCTCGGGCAGCATGATCTTTCGTTCGAACTGCCATTGTTTCTCGGGCTGCTCGCAACTTGACATAAGGGACAGTAAAAAAACAACCTGAATAATATGTGCGGGTCTAATATTCATATCCATAGTTTACTATCGTAAGTATTAAAACCAGAAATGTAACGGTCCAAAGCGTCCACGAATTAATGTGGTGCTTTTGTCCATGGTTTTGACAAGGACCTTCATTCCCACATTTCCTTTCATTTTTGATGTTTTTAAAATGGGCGAACCCAAGCGTTCCTGCCGAAATAGTGGTCAGATAGGGCTGCACGGGATGCACCCATTCAAAATTCCCGCCCAAGAAACCCAGTCCCGCCACGACCGACAACAAGGTCGGGGCCAAACAGCACATTACCGGAAGAAGGGCCGCTACCAAGCTGGTGCCCAATACCATTTTGAGAATTACTTTCATAAGGCCTATTCTATTTTGGACAGTATGATCTCCCATTGGTCCGAGAGATTATCATCATCTTCATCCTGTACCGTGCCACTCAGCGTTGTCCTGCCCACCGCCAATTTTTGAACCAATTCGATAGATGTATCCTGCGATACCGCAAACCGTTCGTTATCGGTCTCGATGTACCATTGGCCATCCTCTTTCGTTGCGTTACCCATTAGAACCACTTCGGCTTTCTTTGCCGAAAAACCGTTCTTTTTGACCTCTTCCTGAATGCTACGTAAGGTAAGGTCATTTTTTTCGGCCAATCCCAAATACGCTTTTCCATCGTTCAGGCTGACGCGAACCTCCTGAAGCCCGTCCATCTTTTTCAACCCTCGTTCCAATCCATAGGCACAGGGCGCGCAGTCCATTCCATAGACTTCTTGGTCAACCCTGGCGATTTGGCCGCTTATCGTGCCTATTCCAAGAATACCGATCAGGGCCATCATTTTGATGTTTTTCATTATATGTGCTTTTTAATTTATACTGTGTTTACAACCAATAACTTAAATTTACGGCAATCCGATACCTTTCTTTTACCGAACCGGGTGTCAAATCCTGTACTACTGGAACCATCGCACCAAAGGATATGCCCCAAGCACCGTAAAGTCCTAGGAAAGAAGGTCCCACCAAAACCTTTGTACTGCGCGTATCGCTAAAATCCAGTTGTCCATCAATTTTATTGCCTCCAGGGAATTCGGCCAATGATTCGATAAAGATGCGCCAATCGGGTTTTGGGTAATCACCCATAAAGATATTGGGTCGGTACCCCACAACGGCACTCGCATAGGGCAGGTCGCCCAATCGTTCGTCATCTCTTTCAAAATAATATTGGTAACCGCCACCGATCCATGCATACCAAGTGCGTGAGGCATAGCCCGTGGAAATGGCCGCATGTATAGCGTTGCCGACATTGACCTGTCCCCTGACATTATCGGTAGGAGCGGAAACACCCACGATGGCAGTGGACTCAAACCGCTTTCCCACACCAAAGGCGTTCGAGAAAAAACGGTACCAAAGGGAAGCCTCGATATCCCCATTGGCGGGCATATTGCTATTGCCCCGTGTCCTTGGCGTCTCACCCAACCGTTCTATCATTG
Source organism: Flagellimonas halotolerans (assembly GCF_035818535.1). Lineage (NCBI taxonomy): Bacteria > Pseudomonadati > Bacteroidota > Flavobacteriia > Flavobacteriales > Flavobacteriaceae > Flagellimonas > Flagellimonas halotolerans. The sequence goes on from NZ_JAYKYV010000006.1 coordinate 106,609, forward strand.
TGGGCGTGGTAAGGTTTACCTGTAGATCTTCTGTAATGCCATAGGAAAATAGGTAGCGCAACATATAGGAGGTTTCGGTTTCTGTGCCTAGGCTCATCCCGGCCACGTTCAAATCCACCCCGCCTTTGGCAAGGGTCGGTGTCTGTAGCCCATAGAGGGGGCCGTGGCCCTGGGCCATCACCGATCCTGATATGGCCAATAGCAATATCAATTTGACATAGCGAATGTTCAGGAATATTCTACAAATCATATGCAAACACTTTTCAATTATGACTGCCAATTCCTGCTTCCACCAATTCCATTTCGGTAATGGCCGAATCCTTACAGCACTCCAAGAGCTCACCGTTCACGACCACAGCAGGCACTTTCTTGATGCAGTATTTCTCCAACTTATCAAGACAGGTCTTGTCCTCACATAGCCTGACCAGCTCATAGGTCGTTACCTCACATGTATCGCAGGCCAGTTCCTTTATCTTTTTGACCACGGGGTCACAGACCGGACAATTGGCCGTAAATACTTCTACTTGACGTTTCATGTTTCTGTTTTTTAAATAGTTTAATATTTCCTGTACGCGACATGGAATTCAAACAATGCATCAAAGGTAGAATGGTGGGTAGGGTGGTCTCCAAATAAGATTTCAAAAAAAAGCCCGCATCATGCGGGCCATCCAATCGGTAGTGATTATGGGGAGGTCAAGCATTTTTGTGGTTTTCGAGTTTGGCCTTGAGCGCATCTATCTCCTTCATCTTTTCCGTTAGGCTGTCCAATTCCAAATCTGGAAATTGCTTTCGTATAAATTCGATACGTTCTTCATTGCCGCAATTTCCTGGACAGGCCTCGACAGTCTCAGATATCTTGATGGCGAGGGTCTTTCGATAGGTCTCATCGAGGAGCAGGTGATGTGCCTTGTCCAAGGCGTTCTTCACTGCTTTGAACTGTACCAAAATCTTCTCGGGGTCGGAACTTTCGTCCAATAACCTGACCAAACCGTTTACCTGTCCATTGATGCTTTGAAGTCTCGTTTTGATGTCCTGGCTTAAATCTTTTGGTATCATAATTTATATTTTATCTGCAATATATGGTTGTGAAAAGGTTGGTCTACCACTATTCTCGTCAACAACAGGAAGATTTATTCTGTATGGGTGGACAGGCGACAGAGCCATAGGAACAAAAAACACAGCAATCGCCTTCTTTAGGTCGAATTACTTCGTGACAGTTTTTACATTCATAAAAGTACTGGCAAGCATCGGTTGGCATTTCTTCCTCTTCTTGGTATCCACATTTCGGACAGGTAATGGTAGATAATATTTTTGTATCCATATTATTCGGAAACGTTATAGCCCGTATTGTTGATGGCCTTTATGATTCGTTGCTCCGTAACTTTGGTACGGTCATATTTAACTGTAGTATTGCTTTTTTCATAGCTTGCTTTTACTGAAACGATACCGTCCAATTTGTTGACCTCGCTCTCAATGTGGTTTTCGCAGCCGGAACAGGTCATTCCTTCCACTGTAAAGGTTATATCTACCATGTTGTCCTGCTGCACATATATGATTTCCTTGGTCGGTTGGGCATAAAAAAGCCCTGAGAAATATGGAAATGCCAGCATCAGTCCCGCAAAGAGGGTAACAAACAGCAGGAACCTTTTTGATTGTAGAAAAGAAGGTTTTACATCATTTTCACAGGCACAATCAATTTCTTGCTGCGATTTTGACTTTAGCTTCTGGTACCAGGCAAATCCAAGTACCAATACGGTCAGGCCTATAAAAAATGGTCTGAAAGCTTCCAGCCATGCAAAGGTAGATGCCATTCCGCTGGTGCCCGCAATCAATGCAAGCACAGGTGTGATGCAGCATAATGAGGCTGTGATCGCTGTAAAAACTCCAGTGAACATTGCTGAATATGATGATCTTTCTATGTTCATTCTATGCAACTTTTTTGTTTTCCTGAAGCCTGCTGAATATGCCTTCCAACACCTCGCTTTGGCCTTTTACCAGTGAGTAATACAAGGTTTGGCCTTCCCGTCTGGAGGTAATTAGACCAGCATCCTTCATCTTACGGATATGCTGCGAAATTGCGGGTACGGTCATTTCCAGTATATCTGAAAAATCACAAGGGCAGAGCTCACCTTCCTTGTTCAGCAGGAAAAGAATCTTCAATCTGGTCTCATTTCCTGCTAGGGCCAGTACCTTACCAATAGTGTTGATTGAATTCGAACTCATCCGTAGTGTCTCGCGACAGCGCATCAACTGCTTTTGGTCTGCCTCAGCGCGGGTGCAACTTATTTCAAGGGCCATGATAAAAATTTTATTAAAGATAAGGTTATATCATTATATAAGCAAATGCTTAAATAAATTGTTTTTTTATGACCGGTTTATGGAACGACTGGCTTATCCTTCAAGGAAGCATCCCATTACAGGTCAACTTCCCCCTTTTGAATAGGACTTTTATACATCCCACGTGGCCTTTAGTACTGCCCGCTACATAAATTGAATCTTTTAGGCCACCATTTTGTACTATGATTAAGACCGTTTATTACGGTCAGTTGGACACCTGTCCATTACAAGGAACGTTTGCTTGTTCCACTTGCCAACTGTACTTTGTTTCGTGATCCATGGCAGTTGTAGTGGCTTGTTCCAGCAGTGATTTATTTTTTCGGTTATCATGAGCGTTCTTGGATACTTTGATTTTTTCCAGACGAATTGGGATTGGGACGTACTCTGGTAAAGCCATAGCCTTTTGGGGGTCGGTATGGATTGGAAATTTCCTGTCTTGAATTTTGGATGGTCCGGATTGCCCCATTTGATCATCCTTTGAAATTTGAAATGGAATGCTCTTGGTTCCACACACTAAATCTTCAATAGGTCCTTTCCGGATTTTGCAATGCAGTTGCACCAAAGTTCTGTTATCTTTGCAAAGTGAAATTTTTTACCGTCATATTATCCATCTACGTGTTGGCACTCAATGTGGTTCCTTGCAGTGATGCGGGTAACGTAACAGAAGACTCCCAAGGTGTTTATCTGGTTCAATTTGATGGTGAACACAGCGAGAATTGTGAACTATGCTCACCATTTTGCCACTGCCATTGCTGCCATGTGCACACGGTGGATTTTGGTATAGCTCGATTCCAGCCGCTTCAAGAGACTTACCTTGAAGATGATTTCACCCATTTTGAAGGATTGGGCAAGGAATTTACCGACCCACTATTTCAACCTCCACAGGTTTAATTCAGTTTTACAGGATAGCTATATCCGATTATGAGGTTTATGGACTTTGAACTTTTCAAAGACCTGTTCCCTCATACTTGCAACCCTATTGCATTGGTTCAACTGAATTAAAACACATTTTATATGATCAACAGAATCATTGATTTTTCAATCAATAACAAATTTATTATAGGTCTGCTGACCCTCGCATTGATTGGTGCGGGCGTTTATAGCATGACCCAAGTTCCCATCGATGCCGTACCGGATATCACCAATAATCAAGTACAGGTCATTACCCAATCACCCAACCTGGGAACGGAGGATATAGAACAATTTGTAACCTATCCCGTGGAAGTTGCGATGAGCAACCTACCCAATGTCAAGGAAATCCGCTCTGTTTCCCGATTTGGTCTTTCTGTAGTGACCATTGTATTTGATGACGAGGTGGGCACTTATCTGCCGAGACAACTTGTAGCCGAAAAACTGCCCGAGGTTCAAGAACAGATCCCTTCGGGCTTTGGCAAACCCGTTATGGGTCCAATTTCAACGGGATTGGGCGAAATCTATCAATATACCCTTGAAGTAGATGATGAACATCAAGGTGAATATTCGGCAACCGAGCTGCGTACAATCCAGGACTGGATTGTACGGAGACAGATGGCCATGGTACCCGGCGTGGTCGAGGTAAACGCCTTTGGCGGAAACAAAAAGCAATACGAAGTGGCGGTTGACCCGGACGAACTTCGCGCCATTGGTATTACCATTACAGAAGTGTTCTCGGCCCTTGAAAACAACAACCAGAATACAGGTGGGGCCTACATCGAGCGTAACCACCAAGCCAACTTCATTCGTGGTGAAGGGCTGGCCAGAACCATATCGGATATTGAAAACATGGTGGTCAAGGCCGTTAATGGCATTCCCATCAAAGTGAAGGATATAGGTAAGGTAAGCATGGGAAGTGCGGTACGCTATGGTGCGCTTACCAAAGATGGAAAGGGCGAAGCCGTGGGCGGAATGATCTTGATGCTCAAAGGGGCAAATTCCAACGAGGTGATCGAGAACGTGACCCGACGTGTGGAACAGATACAACGGTCCCTTCCTGAAGGGGTGTCCATCAAACCTTTCCTTGACCGCAGCGAATTGATCGCCGAGACAACAGGCACGGTAACGGGGAACCTTTTGGAAGGTGGGCTTATCGTGATTTTCGTGTTGGTCTTGTTATTGGGAAATTGGCGTGGCGGACTCATTGTGGCTTCGACCATACCCTTATCCCTATTGTTTGCCTTTATTCTGATGAATGTTTTTGACGTATGGGCAAACTTGATGAGCTTGGGGGCAATCGATTTTGGAATCATTGTGGATGGTGCGGTGATCATCGTAGAGGGCACCGTTTTTTTAATGTACTCCTATGTGGTCAAAAAGAATGGCGTTAGTGCAGAAACACGGGATGACATCGCCGCTAAGGCCTCCAAAAAAATGATGAACGCCGCTTTCTTTGGCCAGCTGATCATTCTGATCGTGTTCCTGCCCATTTTGGCCTTGGAGGGCGTCGAAGGGAAAATGTTCCGGCCCATGGCCCTCACCTTCATTTTCGCCATGATCGGGGCCATGCTATTGTGTCTTACCTATGTGCCCATGGTTTCGGCATTGTTCCTACGGCCGCCAAAATCCAAAAAACAATCCTATGGCGATAGGTTCGTGCATTGGATTGAGCAGAAATATGAACCGTTGTTGACCAAATCACTTTCCAAGGCCAAAATGGTCGTAAGCATTGCCCTTGGCCTTTTTGCCATTGCCATTTTCGCCTTTACGAGAATGGGCGGTGAGTTTATCCCGCAATTGGACGAAGGTGATATTGCCTTTCACGCGATTTTGAAACCCGGCAGTTCCCTGTCGGAAACCATCGAAACCACGACAAAGATTGAACGTATCGTGAAGGCCGAATTTCCCGAAGCGGAAACCGTTCTCAGCCGTATCGGTGTCGCCGATGTACCAACGGACCCGATGCCCATGGATATCGCCGATGTCTTCGTTATCCTCAAACCAAGGGATGAATGGACATCTGCAGAAAGCAAGGATGAATTGGTGGAAAAAATGAAGGAGGCCATCAGTATCGTTCCCGGTGTGAATTTTGAGTTTACCCAACCTATAGAAATGCGCTTCAACGAATTGCTTACGGGTGTTCGTGAGGATGTGGCCATTAAATTGTTCGGGGAAGACCTCGGCATATTGGCAAGCAAGGCCGAGGAAATGGGGGAAATCATTGCCACCGTTCCCGGTGTGGCAGATATGAAAGTTGAGGCCACGGACGGCCTGCCACAAATCACCATTGACTATAACCGCAATAAATTGGCACAGTACGGTCTAAAGATCGAACAGCTCAATAAAGTGGTACAGGCCGCCTTTGCAGGAGGAAAGGCGGGCGTAATCTTCGAGGGTGAAAAACGGTTTGACCTGGTCGTAAGGCTTCAAGAGGAAAACCGCCAAGGCATCGAGGACATCCAGAACCTGTTTATCAACCTGCCCAATGGTTCGCAAATCCCATTACGGGAAATTGCCGAGGTAAGTTATGAACCCGGCCCCATGCAGATAAGCCGTGACAATACCAATAGGCGGACCTATGTGGGCATCAATATTCGCGACCGTGACGTAAAATCCGTTGTAGAGGATATCCAAGAAAAATTGGATGCTCAGTTTGACCTGCCCACAGGATATTACATTCGGTATGGTGGAGCTTTCGAAAATCTGGAACGCGCCAGCAATAGATTGCAAACTGTGGTCCCTATTGCCTTGTTCCTGATTTTCATATTGATTTATTTTGCGCTAAAGTCCTTTCCACAGACCTTGATGATCTACCTCGCCATCCCGATGGCCACCATTGGCGGTGTGTTCGCCCTCTGGTTAAGGGATATGCCCTTTAGTATTTCCGCGGGGGTCGGCTTTATCGTGCTTTTTGGCGTGGCCGTTCTGAACGGACTCGTCATGATAAGTGGTCTCAATGAACTGAAGGAAGAAGGCGTGACCAATCTTAAAGGTAGAATTATAGAAGGCACCAAAAGACGGATTCGTCCCATTATGCTCACGGCCTTTACGGATATTTTAGGGTTTCTTCCCATGGCCGTTTCGGCTTCGGCCGGGGCAGAGGTACAGCGACCTTTGGCCACCGTGGTCATTGGTGGCTTGATAACTTCGACCCTCTTGACCCTCTTTATCCTACCCATCTTTTACCAATGGGTCGAGGGACGTTCGGAACGGATGAGTAAACCCGACCCGAAATGGGTTACCCCTGTGGTCATGGTCCTTCTTTTGTTCGCCACCGCACTGCCTGCCAAAATGCATGCGCAAGAAGGTTTTGAAAATGCACGGCAGATCCAGCCTAAAGATTCACTGCCCGCTATTTCATTGGAAGAGGCGGTGGAAGTTTCCAAGAAAAACTACCCGCTGTTGAAAGCGAAACAATGGGAGGTCCAAAAACAAACCGCCCTAAAAGGTATGGCTTACGACCTTGGCAATACCCAGGTCTTCACAGGTGGCGAAGAAATTGTGGACGGACAAGGAATTTATACCTTGGTTGGGGTTGGACAACAGAATATCGACCTTTTAAGCATCCGTGCAAAAAGGCGTTTGCAGAGACAACGCATCGCTTTGGCCGAGACAGCTCTTGACCTTTCCGAACTGCAAGTGGAACAGGAGGTCAAAAAGGCTTGGTCAGAAGCCTATCGACAACGACAGAAATTTGAACTGTACCGTGAACTGGATTCCATTTATTCACAGTTTAAAAAAGCAATAGAACTCAACTTCAAGGTAGAGGCCATTTCCAGGCTGGAATATTCATCGGCCACAAATCAGGCCTTACAAATCAACAATCAACTGCAACAGGCCGAAAGTGATTATGCCATTGCCCTACAAAAGCTCAATCTTTGGTTGTTTTCGGACATCTACTATTCCGTTCCAGAAAAACTTGATGAAAGTGCGGTAACGGTTTTAGGATGGGACGGGGATTTGGGAAAACACCCAGCGCTGGAACTTTCACAAAGGCGCATCGAGGAGGCCGAGGCGACATACGATGCGGCACGGGCTGACTTGCTGCCTAAGTTCAACCTTCAGGGCGGACTGCAACAGGTCAATGGCAATAGCGGGTTCTACACCTATCAAGCCGGCATTTCGGTTCCTTTGTTTTCAGGTGGACAGCGTAGTCAAGCCAAGGCCGCCAAAATTGAAAGTGAAATCGCAAAGACCAATGCGGATTATACCAAACGCCAGCTGCAATCCGAATATCGGCAGGCGGTGCAAGCCTATCGGAAATGGAGCGCATCGTGGCAATTTTATAGGGACAAGGCCTTGCCGCTTGCCCAAGAGCAGCGCAAGGGAGCGTTGTTGGCCTACGCGGAGGGTGCGGTGGACTATGCAGCGTTCACACAGATTATTCGGGATGCCATAAACACGGAAACGGATGCACTTGACGCTCTTGACAACTATCTAGAATCAGTATTTGAATTACAATATTTTAAACAATAGACAAATGAACAATCTTTTTAAATATAGCGTTATCGGGCTCGTGACGATGCTCTTGGTTCTTACTTCCTGTGGGAATTCCAAAGCCGATACTGAGGAAGCAAAGCAAAAAAATCCTGAAGTGGGTGAAATGCACAAAGAAGGTGAAGTCAAGGAAGCCATGCTAACGGAAACGCAATTCCGCAACCTTAACATGAAAATCGATACCGTTGCCCCACGTGTTATGAAGCAATATGTGGAGGCCAATGGCCAACTGGAGGTCCCACCACAGAACGAAGCGACCATTACTACGGTCGTGGGTGCCAATGTGGTGTCCATAGAGGTCATTGAAGGCGACAAAGTAAGCAAAGGTCAAACGGTTGCCTATCTGTCCCACCCCAATATCATCCAGAAACAGACCGATTTCCTGAACGCCTACAGTAACAGCCAGTTTCTTAAGAAGGAATTTGAAAGACAAAAAACCCTGTATGATGCCGGGGTGGGCAGCGGGGCCAACTTTCAAAAGGCCGAAGCGGAATACCGGGCCTCCCAAAGCCTGGCAAAAGGATTGGAAGCACAGTTGGAACAATTGAACATTAGTGCATCCGGGGTCAGAAACGGTACGATTTACCAACGGGTGGCATTGCGAAGTCCCATTGAGGGATTTGTCCAAAAAGTAGCGGTCAAAACCGGACAGTACGTAGAACCGCAGACCGACCTATTTGAAATCGTTGACACCCATCACGTCCATGCCGATTTAATGGTGTTTGAAAAGGATGTGTACAAAGTAAAGGTAGGCCAGCAAGTATCCTTCAATGTGCAATCCATTCCCGGAAAGGAACTTACTGCGAAAATTTATTCCGTAGGGAAAACTTTCGAGCAAAATCCCAAAGCGATACACGTCCATGCTGAAATCGAGAACAAGGAAGGGCAGCTGATTCCAGGGATGTATGTTGAAGGACGGATTGAAATCCAAAAATCCGAGACCGTTGCGGTGCCTGAAAGTGCAATAAGTTCAAACGAAGGAAAGAAGTATATTTTTAAAGCGGAGCGTGAAGGCAATGACTGGAGCTTCAAACCTGTCGAAATTAACACAGGCCCAAATGACGGGGATTGGGTCGCCATCGATTTTGTAGATTCCGTTGGGCCATATACTACATTTGCATACAACAATGCCTACTATTTAATGGCCCAAATGAAAAAAGGGGATGCGGGACATAGCCATTGATAAAATTACAATATGATGACAGAAATTGAAAAAACATTGGAAAACAAAGGTGTACGCCCAACGGCGATGCGTATTTTGATCTATAAATATTTGGCTGAAAAGGAAGTGGCCATTGCCCTGACCGATATGGAGAACGCTTTCTCAAAAGCGGACAGAACCACATTGTACCGGACCCTGAAGACCTTTGAGGAAAAACGCATTGTGCACCAAATAGATGATGGCACCAATATTTCAAAGTATGCCCTGTGCGAACCAGGTTGCAATTGTGAAATGGAACAAGATCTGCACCTGCACTTTCATTGCGATAACTGTGATGAAACGGTCTGTCTCACTGAGCATAAGATTCCCCATATCAATCTACCTGATGGGTATGTGGCAGAAAATGCCAATTTGGTCATTAAGGGAATCTGCGACAAATGCAGCGGTCAATAAATGCACTTCCGTTGCACGAAACTAATTACGACCTTACCGTCTATGAAAAAGAAAAAAGTAAAACTACGTGATCTAGGTTCAAAGGAACGCCAGGGCGAAAGTGGCCATAACCATGGTGGTCCTGAAGGTGTATCTAAATTCAAGACCTATTTACCGGCCATTTTCAGTTTTGTAATGCTCATCATCGGCATTGCAGTGGACTATTTTGATGCTTTCCCGTTTTTCAAGGGCTGGATAAGGATTATATGGTACACCCTTGCCTATTTGCCTGTTGGTTTCCCTGTCATCAGAGAAGGTTGGAACAGTATAAAGCATGGTGATTTCTTTACTGAATTTTTCCTGATGTCCATTGCCACTCTAGGGGCCTTTGCCATAGGCGAATACCCAGAGGGCGTGGCCGTAATGTTGTTTTACGCCGTGGGCGAACTGTTCCAAAATGCAGCAGTCAATCGGGCAAAGGGAAATATTAAGGCCCTTTTGGATGCGCGACCGGACGAAGCTTTGGTGCTTCGTAACGGGAATTTCGTTACCGTAAATCCCCAAACCGTCGAGATTGGCGAAAGGATACAAGTACGTGTGGGGGAGAAAATCCCCTTGGACGGCATTCTCTTATCCGAAAGAGCTTCTCTCAATACGGCGGCAATTACTGGCGAAAGTAAGCCCGATACGATAAATAGAGACGAAAAAGTCTATGCCGGAAGTATTAATCTCGAGGGTGTTATCGATGTAGAAACCTCCAAAGAATTCAAGGATAGTTCCATCACTCGAATCTTGGATATGGTACAAAACGCTACAGCCAGAAAATCAAAGACAGAACTGTTCATCAGAAAATTTGCAAGAATTTATACGCCCATTGTAGTTTTCCTTGCCATTGGATTAACGTTCTTGCCCTACTTTTTTCTAAATGACTATGTATTTAAGGATTGGCTTTATCGCGCTTTAATATTCCTTGTCGTTTCCTGTCCCTGTGCCTTGGTCATTTCCATTCCGCTCGGCTATTTTGGTGGTCTGGGAGCGGCATCCCGAAATGGGATTCTTTTCAAAGGTGCATCTTTTTTGGAAGCAATCACCAAAGTGAACACGGTAGTGATGGACAAAACGGGAACCGTTACCAAAGGGGTTTTTAAAATCAAGGAGATCAAGACCGCGCAATTTGAGGAAGCCAAGTTTATGAAATACCTGATGGCCATGGAGGAACAATCTACCCATCCCATAGCAAAAGCAATTTTGGAATACAAAGCCGAAGGCACGGATATAAAGGCAACCGATGTATCGGAAGTTGCAGGAAAGGGATTAAGGGGAACGGTCAATGGGAAAACAGTGCTGGTGGGCAATAAAGCCCTAATGGCCTCAAACAACATTGATGTACCTTCAGAAACCGATGATATTGTAGATTCTATTGTAATGTTGGCCATTGATGAAAAATTTGCAGGCTATGTTACCATTGCAGATGAACTCAAGGAAGATGCCCATCAAGCCATCCAACAAATCAGGGATGCCGGGATTTCGAAAATCATAATGCTTTCGGGTGACAAAGATTCCATAACGCAACAAGTCTCGAAAAAGTTGAACTTTGATTGGGCAAAGGGCGGCCTGTTGCCAGAAGATAAGCTCGGCGAAGTCGAAGAACTCAAAAAACAATCAGACACCAAAGTGGCCTTTATGGGCGATGGCATTAATGATGCGCCCGTTCTGGCCATCAGCGATGTGGGCATTGCCATGGGAGGCTTGGGTAGTGATGTGGCCATTGAAACAGCAGATGTCATCATTCAGACCGACCAACCGAGCAAGATGGCACGAGCCATTAAAATAGGACGCTCCACCCGAAAGATAGTTTGGCAAAATATTGGGCTCGCTTTTGGCGTGAAGGCATTTGTGCTCATCCTTGGAGCGGGAGGCCTAGCCACGATGTGGGAAGCAGTTTTTGCTGATGTGGGGGTTGCCTTATTGGCAATATTGAATGCTGTTCGACTTCAGCGGATGAAGTGGAACACTTAGTTTCAAAGAGGAACCATTTTTTGGGCTAACTTATATTTCAGCCGTTGTTGGCAGCCCCATGGTTCGCCAAGACCTTCAATAAAATTGTACATGAGAGGCTTCGCAGGTTGTGTCACCCAAACAACTGTCCGTGTATTGGAGGGGACTTCAGGAAGGTTAGGGGTCTGATTCTTCGAGAAACGGCGACAGGACTTATGAGACAATATGAAAGCTTCCGGGCATAAAAAACCGTATCCGAACAATTACGAAATGCTTATCACTGTAGATGAAAAATAATCCGGTCGTAGGGTAACTCCAATACGTTTGTTCCCTTATTGTCGTAATGTTTGATGAAACTTCATTTGGTCAAAACGGAAGCCGTCCAAACGGATCTTTGGTGCGCCCTTCCTTAGCAAACCCTTCTTGGGGCTTTGCCGGGAAAGGCCGCAAATCCGCTTGTCCGCCCATCAAATTTTAAGGGTCCCGTAATAAAAGAAGCCCTGATTGTTTTTCGGGGCATCGAAAAACAGGGCAGGGCCCAAGGACTTCCAATCAGGACACCATCGCCTGCAGTCGCTTAACTTCCCGTACGCTCCCTTGCCAATGGGTCGGATGGAATTCCTAGGGCCCTCATCGAACCTGTCAAGGCCAAGGCAGGTTTTGTCCATAAATAGGGTTTCCACTTCCTTGAAAATCCTTGGATTTTACTACGTCGCGGAGCCTCCCGATTTCTGTCCAAAAGCCTTGACAGAACCCCCTTCTTTTATGGTGCTACGCACGTAAGAAGCAAACAAACGCCCCTTAAAATTTGGGAAACAATGACCAATAAAAGAGGGGGAATTTTTAACCCTGTTTGCTGATTTATCCGTACTGGAAGACGGCAGGCCTTTAAAACTTTTTATCATGAGTACATTGAGAAACAAAGTGCAACTTATTGGAAACGTGGGGCAAGACCCTACCATTACAGACCTTGACAAAGGCAAACGTGTGGCACGCTTCACCATGGCCACCAATGAACACTACAAGAACTCCGAAGGGGAACGGGTGACCAATACCGAATGGCACACCATCATCGCATGGGGGAAACTGGCCGACATCATCGAGGGCTTCGTGACCAAGGGCAAGGAAGTTGCCATCGAAGGGAAATTGACCTCCCGTTCCTATGAGGACAAAGAGGGAAATAAGAAGTATGTGACCGAAGTAGTGGCCAGTGAGATTTTATTGTTGGGTGGTGGTGATAACAATACCACCGAGTAAAATGGATAGGGGGTGTCCAGTCTTTGGGCATCCCTTTCTTTTTTCATCCTTAACACATTTGAAATGGAACACCGTGTCAATGAAATACAGATCAGTTATCGGGAAAAACTCAGCACGCTGAAATCCCTGTCCGTGACGAACTCCAATGAGGTGGCGAATCTATTGTTCCAAAATTGGGACAACAAGACCATAGGCCTGCACGAGACCTTTAAGATCGTGCTGCTCAACCAGTCCAACAAGGTAAAGGGCATTTATCCACTATCCCATGGGGGCATCACAGGTACCTTGGTAGATCTGCGCATCCTTTTTGCCATTACCCTAAAGACCCTTTCCGTGGGGATCATCCTCGCCCATAACCATCCTTCTGGACAACTCAAGGCCAGTTATCAGGATAAACAATTGACCCAAAAGATCAAAGAGGCGGCACAGCTTTTTGATGTCAAGGTTTTGGACCATATCATCCTTGCGCCTGATGGTAGGTATTACAGTTTTGCTGATAATGGAATTCTTTAATCCAATGGTCATGGAAGCGAATACAGCGAATACAGAAATGACGGAATTTGAAAAATGGTTGGAAGAACAATATGACCCAAGGTATTACCCCGATGGGTTCGATCCAAGCCTATATGATCTGTGAGCAATGAACTATCAAAGTTTTGAATAATGGTCTATTTGAACTTTACCAACCTTGATAGCGAGACCCAGGAACGTTTGCTTTCCGTATCCAAAGAAGATGTGGAAAGCCGTTCCGGGACAGAATTGCGCCAATTTGCAGAAACCCACGATAAGGACTATGATATCCTCTTGGAAGATGCCTGCCCTGAGCGGAGTCGAAGGGAAGCTTTGCGAAACCTATACCATTATGATTTCGTATTCAATATGTGAACCCTTAAACCCACCATCCAAGCCCATCCATCACGATGGGCTTTTTTTATGGGTTCATGGTTGGTTTTTAGGTGGGTCGAACACCCAAAAACCAATTTGGGAAATTCTTGTTTGCAAAGTATTGGGCAACCCCAAAGAATACCTATCCCTTATTTGACCGCAAGTTAGCCCTTCAAAAATGTTCCCATCAAAAGACTACGGCATAAACCGTTCGTACCTCACTCCTTATTCCGTTTCCTTTTGAGCTGAAATTTTTGGGAAGTGCGGGGATGCCCTCAAATAATCGATAATTTAAAATCATGTATTATGAAAGCAATTGTAAAAAAGTCGTTGGAGATTCCAGCAAAGAAACACCCAAAACATAGTGTCGTCAAAAAGAGCACTGATGCCACAGTGGACAAAACGTACTCCCTAGTGATCAACCTCTGGATATTCCGGTATGAATATTACAGGGAACAGACCGACACCGTGCCATCGAAAGATTGACCGGAACAAGGCTCTTGAAAAAGGGCCTTTTTTTTTGTCGTTCCGTGGCCCTGTTCGACGTTCGGGGACTCCCCAACTACAAATTCCCTTAATGTTGCGGGCAAATGATGCCATTTGCCCGCAGAACGCATTTTTGTGCCTAATGAAATCTAGGTATATTTAAGATGTTGCACCGCAACACCTTTTGTATGGCTTGCTACTTATCTGCCTCGGCAGATTCATTTGACTTTCCGAAAGCCGTACGATTCGATTTGACTTTTTAGGACCTGGGCCACTGGCTCCGATAACCCCAATGGCTATTGGGGATCGGATCCTGTTGTGCGATGCTTTTTTGGGCCGCTGCACAAAAAGGAGGAGCAAGAGGATAGCGTGCTTGCACAGCGCTACCGATCATGATTGCTCCGCAAGCCCCCTGTTTATGGGGTTTCGGGAAATCTTGAAGATTTCGGGTATTGAGCTTTTTGGTGAAAAAGCGGCCCGAGGCCAATAAAAACAAGGATTTTTTGGTGAAAAAATGGATAAAGGATACGAAAAAGAACCGTTTGCGGCCATGAAGGTCAAAGTTTCCGTGGCCAAGAAATTTAGGCGGTTTTCCAAAACGTTCGGGAAATCACAATCCCTGACCTTGTTGGCCATGATGGACTTTTTTGAACGACATGGGATTTCCCCGGACCAACATTTTGGGGAGACCATCGTCAGTATGAAATTGTTCATAAAGCGGCGCTTCAATGCCATGGTGGCCATCATGCGAAGCATCGAAAAGGAGCAGACCCTACCCACGGTCAGTATGATGCAGGCCCTCTTTCAACAGGAACTGGACCCCGAAGAGGGGGACGAATGGGAAGGGGACTTTGAATTTTTTGAAAAGCAGTTGACCGAGATCAATACCCCCTCCAACCCTGAACTCTTGGATAAGGAGACCACGGTTCCCAAAATCGTGCATGAAAGACTAAAAGAGCAATTGGTGGAACTGAAGGAGGATTTTGCGCATGTTCTGGATCATGTGTCCGTGACCAAGAACCGCTTTGGAAAGGACCACCTCAAAGTGGACCTCAAACCCGGGGCCATTGAACAGTACCGCACCAAACTCAAAAATCTATAAGCATGTACATCGCCATCACAAGACAACACTTGGGAGATAACTATCACGGCAGTGCCAGTGATTTTGTCAAGTATCTCGAAAAGGAGAACGAAGGTAAGGCCCCCGAAGAACAAGAGTTTTTTTTCAACCAAACGGAAAATGATATCGATGCCCAAAGGGTCATTGCCGAGATCGATGCCAATACGGCCAAACTTTCGAAACGGGATCCCAAGTTCTATTCCATCATGGTCAGTCCATCCCAAGCGGAGCTCAACCATATCGGGAATGACCCTGAAAAACTGAAGCAGTACACCCGGGAACTCATGAAAACCTATGCGGCTTCCTTTTATAGGGACAAAGAGGTTACCGTAAAGGATGTGTTGTATTTCGCGAAACTGGAAAGGGAACGTGCCTATTCCGAAAAGGATAAGAAGGTCAAGGAGAACCAAGCCTATGCCAGCAAGATCTTGGAACTGCAACACCAGATCAGGGCCATCAAAGAGGGTAGGGAGCAAGGGGACATGGCCAAACTTCAGGAGAAAATCAAGGCTCTGGAAATGGAGGCACCCCATAAACTGAACGGGAAACGCATCGTTTCAGGCATGGCCAAAGAAGGCCATCAGAGCCATATCCATATCATCGTGAGCCGAAAGGACATAACTAATTCCCATAGCCTCTCCCCAGGATCTAAGTTCCGTACCTCGGAGACCATCCTTAATGGGGATAAGGTCAAACAGGGGTTTGACCGGGACAAGTTCTATCGGGCGGCGGAGAAGAGCTTTGACAAACAATTCGGGTACCGAAGGAACTTTGTGGAGACCTATCACGCCCGAAACTTGTTGGATAAAAATCCCAAGCAGTTCTTTGCGGCCCTTTTAGGGCTTCCTTCCAACGAGAAACAGGCCGCCAAACAATTGTTGTTCAAGGCCGGTATCAAGGTGCCGAGCATTCCCACGAACCAAGCTCAGTTGGCGTATAAGACCCTGATGCAACTCAAAAAGGGTATCGGAAAAGCTCTGGAATCAGGATCCATAGGAATATAAATAATTTAGATATGGAAAATTTAGGATGGATCGGAATAGTATCTGGTATGGTGGTCGGGGGCGGAATCTCGGTTGTGGTAAATCGATTTCTCAAATATGGGTTTGTAATTTGGGTTTTGGGAATTGTTCTTTTGGCCATGGCCAATGGTTTAGTAGGAGGATGGGATGGTTTTATAAAGGGATCATTGACCCTTTGGTTGCCGCTGTTCTTTGTCCATGTCGTGATCTATGGTCTGGTGGATTACTACAAGGACAATCAGAAACCCTCAAAGGTTTTTGAGGTGAAAATGAGGGTAAAGGGGAGGCCTTTGGTTTTAGGAAACATCCGAAGGGGGGTCTCCGTGATGGCTTCTGCAGGAAGCGGTAAGACCGAGAGTGTCATCTATAATTTTTTAAAGCATTTTCAAAAGGAGCATTTCTCCGGGGTCATCCACGATTACAAGGATTTTGAGATAACCGAAATGGCCTGTCCCTTGTGGAATGGTGAAGAGATACCCTTTAAGATTGTTTCCTTTGGACCCATTTATAATCGGGTCAATCCCATTGCCCCAAGATACCTGCCCGATGAGGAGAGTGTTCATGAGGTATCAAGGGTGCTTTTGGAGAATTTGATGGAACATAGAGACTCCGATGAGAACAGTACTTCTCGTTTCTTTAAGGATGCAGCAGAGGGTTTGATCAGTGGGTTGATATGGCGGTTGAAGATCGACTATCCACACTATTGCACCTTGCCCCATCTGATGGCCGTTTTCCAACAATTGGCGACCAAGAGCCTGATCAAGTTTTTAAAAGGGAACATTACTTCGCGGGCCATGGCGGATGCCTTTATCAGTGGGATTGGATCGGAACGGCAAACGGCAGGGGTGCTCAGTACCCTGGCCAATGGGTTCAAAAAGATAAGTACTCGGAAGATCTTCATGGTGCTCTCCGCAGATGAGATTTCCTTGGATATCAATAATGAAGACCACCCTTCCGTCATTGCCTTAGTGAATAACCCCCAAAAGGATGCTTCCCTTTCCCCAGTGATCGCCACGATTATCCATACGATTTCCAAACAGATGAGCCAACGCCATCGGAAACCTTCCTTTATGCTGTTAGAGGAGGCATCCACCTTGCGGTTATTGAATATGCACCGCATACCGGCCACACTTCGGAGTTATGATATTGTGAGTGTGTACGTGTTGCAGGACAAGATCCAAAATGATATGATGTACGGGGAGAAGGCGAGCAAGGCGATTCTCTCGAATCTGTCTTATCAATTCTTTGGAAAGGTGAATGACCCGGATACGGCAAGGTATTATGAGCGCTTCTTTGAACTGGTCAAGATGCCTACACGGAGCGTGAGCAAGAGTTCGGGACTGAACTTGGAACGGCGCATTACGGAAGGGGAGAAGGAGGTATCCAAACGCAGGGCCGAGGTGTTCTTCCGCTTGAAGCAGGGGGAGTTTGTGGTCTTTGCGGATGGGAAGGACCGAAAGGTACGGTTTCCAAGGCCAGTGATTGAGCGGGGCCTACCCAAGCCCCTTGAAATCAAGGAAGGGGATTTGGAGCAGCATTACTTAAAGGTGCATCGGGAGGTCAGGTCGATATTTGAACCTGATAAGTAGTGGTCTGAGAACAGAATACTATCTGATGGTAGGAGTAGGTGATTTAAAAGCGGGTCTGTAAATTAAACTCTGTCCGTTGTTTCAATTCCTTTGGGGCTAGCCCCAAAGGAATTGGTGTTTAGTATCAGGGGCATCCTTTCCCCAAATTTAATGTAAAGTTGTTGAACGGTCAGGCTCCAATTGTGCAAAGGGCTGGTCCATTTCTTTTCTATGTTCTTGGTGGCCAAGTATACAAGCTTTATCAAGGCCATATCATTTGTGAAGGCCCCCTTGGTCTTGGTAACTTTACGTACTTGGCGGTGGAATCCCTCCACGGCATTGGTGGTATAGATTATTTTTCTGATCGGTTCGGTGTACTGGAAATACTGTGACAGCTGCTCCCAGTTGCGCTGCCAGCTTTCGATCACCACGGGATATTTGCCTCCCCATTTTTCCTCCAGATCCAACAATCTGTCTTCCGCCACCTCCTTGCTGGTCGCCCGATAAACGAGCTTAAGGTCGCGCATGAACTCCTTTTGATCTTTAGAGGCAATGTATTTGAGCGAATTGCGTATCTGGTGCACGATGCACAGCTGTACCTGTGCTTTTGGGAATACGCTCAATATCGCATCGGTAAACCCCCGAAGATTGTCCGTGCAAGCGATCAGGATATCCTTCAGGCCCCGATTGTTCAGGTCTGTAAGTACTTGCAACCAAAAATTGGCACCCTCGCTCTCGGAGATGTACATGCCCAAAACTTCCTTGTAGCCCTCCTTGTTGATGCCAAGGATATTGTAGAGGGCCTTGTGCTCGATCTTGCCGTCGACCTTTACCTTGTAGTGCATGGCATCCAGCCACACGATGCAATAGAGGGGCTCCAAAGGACGGTTCTGCCACGCCTTTACATCGGGGACGATCTTATCGGTTATCTGGCTCAAAACGGTATGGGAGATGTCGGTGTCGTACATTTCCTTGATATGCGAAGAGATGTCGCGGTAGCTCATCCCAAGGCCATAAAGTCCTATGATCTTGTCCGATAGGTTGTCGGCCAAAATGGTCTGACGTTTCTTTACCAGTTCCGGCTCAAAGCTGCTTTGCCTGTCCTGGGGCGTATCGATATCGAAAGTGCCATAGCCGCTCTTGATGGTCTTTTTCCCTTTGCCGTTGCGTTTGTTGCCGTTGATCCTTTGGGATTCGTCCAAATGGCCATCCATCTCCGCCTCAAGGGCTTTTTCGATGACGTTCTTCAGCATCGGGGCGAACGCGCCGCCCTTGCCGAAAAGGTTCTTGCCCGACATGAACTGGTCAAGTACCTTTTTCTCGAATTCTGTCTGTTCCTCTTTTCTCATGGTTCTGTCTGAATAACAGGCGATGATAAAGGACTTTCTTACTCTGAACTGTCTATCCCATCCCATCAATAAAAGTTTCCACAAAGTCTTTTACCTTACCTAATATTCTGTCAGATGAAGTAGCTCTATCTCTTAGGCTGGGCCTTTCATTCATAACGGCAATAATCTCATCTCGCAAAGGCTCCTTTTCAGTGAATAGATAGTTACTGACCAAATCAACCAAATTTTGGTAATCCAAGTTTTCCTCTTTGGCCAATTTCAGTATGGCCTTTTTCTTCTCTACGGTCCAAAAGGATTCAAATTCATTGGCAACCAGTTCGGAGTCCGTTATCAATGGTAGATTTTCCGCTATAAATCTTTCAATCAGCTCTTTTTTGCTCCTTAATTGCGTTTCTGAGGCCAATATATCGGAAATCGCTTTTCGTTGTTCTTCCTGCTCCTTTGGCTCTGAGTCGTGGAGTTTGGCCAATAGCGTCAGAATATAAGTAACGTTTATTTCATCCCTCCGGATCAGTTCCAATTCAAAATCAATGTCGTTTAAAATGGATACTTTTTCCTTTTGGGTCTCAGACTTTATGGTATCATACAGGTCTAAATACTTGCTTTTATAGTTCTCAAAGGTTTGTTCGTCCATTCCCAAATCCTCAAAACTAAACTCGGTGAATGTTCCAAGTACATTTTTTACGCGCATCAATTCCCTAAAGGCCTTTACAAATTCCAGTTCTTCTGCTTCAGAAACCAAATCGTTCACACTGTCAAATGTGGGTGCAATGGCCTTTACACGCTCAACGGCTTCATCAAACTTTTCAATATAATCCTCATAGGGTTGCACTATGATTTCTTCAATGGCTTCCTTGTTGGAAAATAGGGTTATGGCCTCGTCAGTGGGTTCTTTAAGGTTTCTAAAGGCCACAACATTTCCCTGGGATTTCACCTCATCCAATATTCTATTGGTACGGGAATATGCTTGGATCAAACCATGATACTTTAAGTTTTTGTCCACATAGATTGTGTTCAGTAACTTACTATCAAAACCTGTCAAGAACATATTGACCACCAATAGGACATCAACCTGTTTATTTTTCACCCGTTTCCCAATATCCTTGTAATACGAATAAAATTCATTGGTGGAATAATTGGTTTTGAACATCCCGTTATAGTCAGCTATAAACTCTTCCAATTTATCCCTTGTATGTTTTGTATCGTACCTTGATGGGGGCTCGGCCGCAAAATCATCATAATCCTCATCCGGGATAAAGCCTTGGGCATCTTCATCCAATTGGTTGGCTTGGTAAGAGTATATCGTAGCCACTTTTAAATCGTGTTCGCCTGCTTCTTTTTTGGCTTGGAATAGCTCGTAATACTTTATAAGGGTCTTTACGTTCTGTACACAAAAAATGGCCGTGTATCGCTTGTTGTGTGTTTTACGGTTGTGATTGTTAATTATAAAATCTACGTTGTTCTCCAATCGCTCGGGAGCCTCCAATACCTCCGCGGTATTGATGTCCTCCACTTTTATATCAACAACATCATCTTTAGGTTTTACAGTGTTCATATATTCGATAGAGAACTTTAAAACGTTCCTGTCCCGAATGGCATCGGTGATGACGTATTTATGCAGACACTCTTCAAAAAGATCCTTGGTGGTCCGTCTTCCCAGTTTATTCCTTACGGAATTATCCGCAAAAATGGGAGTGCCTGTAAAACCGAACATCTGGGCATTTTCAAAGTAGTTTTTGATGGCGTTATGGGTATCCCCGAACTGGCTGCGGTGGCATTCATCAAAAATAAATACGAAACGCTCGTTTTTGAGCTTGTCCACTTTGGCCATGTGTTTTGGCTTGGAGATTGCCGTGTTCAGTTTTTGTATGGTGGTTACAATGAGTTTAGTATCATCGGATAGCTGTTTTACCAAAGTGCTTGTATTGGTCGTAGCATCTATACTGCCTTCACTGAAGCTATTGAACTCCTTGATGGTCTGGTAGTCCAAATCCTTGCGGTCTACCACAAAGACCACCTTGAGCACATCTTCCAAATTGGTCAGTATCTGGGCCGCTTTAAATGATGTCAAAGTTTTGCCCGATCCTGTGGTATGCCATATATAACCAAATTTCTTGCTGTTTTTCACTCGCTCCACAATCGCCTCTGTCGCATAGTACTGATATGGTCGCAACACCATTAAGGTATTAGCGGTATTCAATACAATGTATTTGGTTATCATTTTAGAGAGATGGCATGGCTCTAAAAATGCTTTGGCAAAATCACTTAATTGGGTAATGATGTTGTTCTCCCTATCCGCCCAAAAGAAGGTTTGTTTAAAGGAGCGTGCTTTTACAGGGTTGTTGGCAAAATACTTTGTATTTACCCCATTGCTGATGACAAAGAGCTGTACGTATTGGAACAAACCACTGCCCGAACCAAACGAATGCCGCTCATAACGGTTGATTTGGTTGAAGGCCTCTTTCATTTCGAGGCCCCGTTTTTTCAGCTCTACTTGCACCAAGGGCAGACCGTTGATGAGTAGGGTAACGTCATAGCGGTTTTTGTAGGAGCCTTCCATAGTAACCTGATGGGTGACCTGGTATTGGTTTTTGCACCAATGGACTTGGTTGATCAACTCCACATAACCCGTTTCCCCATTGTCCTTGGCATAGGTAATACGGTCACGAAGCGTTTTGGCCTTTTCATAAATGTTGCCCTTGGAGAGCTGATTCAATATTTGCTTAAACTCTGCATCCGAATAGGTGGTCCGGTTATGTTTTTCCAACTGACTCTTTAAGTTGGTAACCAGCTCAGCTTCATCTTTTATACTGACTTTTGTATAGCCTAAGTCCTGTAGCTGTTCAACTAGGTTTTCTTCTAATATGTATTCGGGTTGGGTGGTCATTTATGATTGGTTTCTTCTTCTCTCAAAGTGTTCCAGTTCAAATTGGGATAAAGTCTGGTTATTTAGAAAATTTACTCTAATGTATTCAATGATAGCCATATAATCATCACTATCGTTTATCTGGGTCCAGCTGACGATGGATTTTGGTAAAATATTGGACTTTTTTGCCAATACAAATAAAGACTCTTGAATACGTCTATCTAAAGGAAAATGGGGTGGTTCAGGGTAATCAAAAAGACACCATAAATACTTCAACAAGAGATTGAGCAGTTTTTGACTGACACCAAAATTCAATCTATGGTTGTTGGATAGTATGTTACTTCTAATGTACCCGTGAGAAGCATCAGAAATACTTTTTATTTGATGTATATGTGTTTTATCATCAATTTTATTATTGTTCTGGTATACTGGTAATATGTCCGTTTCAATAAATTGCTGAAGGTACTTTTTGAACTTCTTTTTTTCATCACTCTTAGCACCTTTTACATAAACATTTGCTCTTTGGAACGCTGCTCCAAAAGTGAGTGTCCAAATCTCATTGTAAATAAATTTATTTTGGTACTTATCCATGATGAAAAGTCATTTGTTTCAACTTTTAGCCTTCAAAGATGCCAAAGGTGCTTCACTAGCTTTACAGATTTCCAAAAGTTTCTCTTTAACAAACTCAATCAATTCCTCTCGTTGGCTGGCATTAAATAGCTTGGAACGCTCACTTACATTATCAAAATACAGTATATCCCTGTTATAAGGCCATATATTGCTTTCCCTAAAGCCTGACTGAAAATATGCAAGTTGCCCCAAGGCTTCTTTCAAAGGTGCTCTTTCCACTTTATCTTTATTGGCTATAATGCCATATATAGATTTTTGCCAAGGTATTTTGGACTGTCCTTCGAGTTTGACGGCAATATTTTCTGGCCATTTGTCATTGTTAATGGTTATTCCCGTCCATGGGTCATTTAAATCATCGTCCACCTGTATGTTCCAATCGTCATCCAACTCCATTTCAAGATGTTTAGCAATCTCATCCACAAACTGTTTGGTAATTTCCCGTTCCACATCGGATATTGCATTGCCTATTTTTTGGGCAGCATTGTAATTTTCCTTGACAAGCTTGTGCATTTCTTTTTCCATGGCCTTATCGGTTAATTGGTTGGTCAGTCTCTTTATTAAAATAATGTATTGCCGTATGGACTCCCTAAGAATCGGTTCTTCTGCCGATTCCTTTAAACAAGTCTCCAGCCAGTCAATAATGTCATTCTTGTACGATATGCGATAATAATCCCTGTCTGCAATCAATTCGCCTTTACTCTCCGACGAAGCATCTGAACCATTGAGCGTTAAATAGTATACCGTGTTGTTTTCTTTGTTATGGTTACAATAGCGTTGTAGTTGAACATTCTGGTCGGATGCATAAATTTTATTCTCTATGCAAATGCTATTGACTTGATCGGTAATGTATATATCCACCCTACCTCCCAGTAGGTTGGCATCGTCCCTAAAGCCGATATGCTTTTCCAAGATAACACTTGCCTTGTCCCAATTCATGGTATTGTTATCGATTGTTTGCAGGAACAATTGTAAAAATAGGTTGCCTTTTGAATGGGATCCATTTGGATTGAGCAATTCCCCTAAAAAAGCGGAATGGGTGCCATTTTCCTTGTGTTCCATGTTTAGGATGGAAAACACATTGAAATTTTCCCCTTTTAATCTCGACACCTCATTGTGATGGGCAATGATGCGCTGGGCATCTTGGATCAGTTTTTTTTCGTTGGTGTACGTCATTTTCAATGCGTTTGAACAAATATTCCTGCTACAAGCCTTTTTTTAAGTTTGGTCGTATACAACCTGTTATTGGTTTGTAAGCATCTCTCTAGCTTGTATTATGAGCATGGACATCATCTAAATTTTCTAAAGGCTTGTATGGTTTGATAAATTCCATAGCCGATTACAATCCTTCCAAATATGTCAAAAAAGTAAAACCAGTTACTGAATGAATATTTTTCTCCAAACCCTTCGCCAAGAAAATCAAACCTATGCGTAGGCAATAAGTATGAACTATAAGTTGGTATATTTTCATAAAAAATGTTCCAATCGAAGTTCATGGCCATTTCGTATTTGGAGGTACTTAGTATTGTGAAATAGTAGAACAAGCCCCCAAAAATTAGCGTAAAAAAGGCCGCTTGGAAATATGACACTCCAAATCTACTGGAGAGCCAATTTAATGATAGGACAAACAAATTGGATACACAGGAAACAATTGATTCCCCTCTGAGTAATTTGGAAAGGTTTTCTTTTAAATAGGTTTCATTCTCAAGGGTTTTGTACTCTATGCTGTGTACGATGTTATGTTGGGAAATATGCTCTTGTTTTAAAATTCTGAATGTTTCCCTTTTGTTTTTGATTGGTATATCAGCATCTTCCGAAATGGCCCTTTCATAAGCTTCCTCTGAAAGATTTTTATTTAGACACTTATAATCTTTAACATGAAAATCAAAGATGCCCATTTCACCTGAACGTATAGCCGTGGATATATCAAAGCCCTTTTCAATTTTTGTTCCCCTTAAAAGAATGAGTTTGTCAATGAGGCAATAGGTAAAAAGTACATTCTCTTTAAAAGTTGTAGCGCTAAAAACTGTTGTCCCTAAAAATTCGGTTTTGAAGAAAATTGTTGGTGGATAAAAAATACTTCTCCAAAAATCAGCCAAATCATAAAAAGTTGTATTTCTAAAATTTGCATAGTTATAAAAATGACATTCCCGAAATCTTATTTTGCCGCTCAAATATTTATTTTCAGCATCAACAAAATTAAATTTGCAACTATTGAACTGAAGATTACTTTCAGAATCTACAAGCTCTAGTAAATACTCAAACTGGCAGTTTGAAAAAGAAAAATGTTGCTTACCATAATTAGGTGAATATCTATCCTCCCATTTTTCACTAGCTGATTCAGGTATTATTCTTTCTTCACTTATAGGTAGGGTCAATGGGAAGTTTATTGCTAAGTTTTTTACACCAAAATAGAAATCCTCATCAACTTCAAAATAATTTTGTTTGAATAATTCCTCAAGTTCTTTCTCGCTATTGACTGGTTTTAACTCTTCCATTTCTAGGCAAACATTTGCTGCAACAACCCCTTTTTAAACTGTTGCGTTTGTTCTATTTGGGTTTCTACCACAGCTATTTTTTTATCGATGGCACTTAAAAAATGGGCGATTTGGGTTTGTTCAGGTCTTATCGGTATATGCTTTTTAACAGCATGGACATCATTTCTATTTAATGTCGGTACAGTTGAGCCTGCGTTAAATCTTTCTAGTTTAAAAAAATGATATAAATAATAGATGAATTTAGGATAATTCCCTTTGAAATCTGTGACCCATAAAGAAGTATTATGTGGCCAAAATTTTTCGTTGATATAAGTAACCTGACCGATGGTTCCTGATCTTCCAGTAATAACCCCAGGAGCATTTACTTTGAATTCTTTGTGCTTTCTTAGGATACCATTTGAATAAACTACTGGATAATCACCTTCAATAATCTTTGATGTTGGTAAATCGAACCCCCTTTGTAATGGTGCAACATCTCTCATTTTTTGCTCCTCCCAATCAGGATAGGCACTCCCATCTTCTCGTGTAAACCGCAATTCCTGAGAGAATATTCGTTGCATCACCCCCTTTTTGTAGGCTTCCAACAACCTTTGCTTTTGTTGTAATTGCGTTATTTTTTTATCAACGGCTGAAATGAAAGCAGCTATTTTTTGTTGTTCGGTGAGGGTTGGAATGTTTATTTTAAATCCACGAATACTTTGAAAGTTCAAACCTTCTCTTCCACTACCTGTTTGACCTCTTAGTATTAATTTTTGCCCTCTATACGAAGCCAAAAATGATTGTATAAATTTAGGTTCATCTTTTTTAAGTCTAATAATTGAAACATGTTGATTAACGTTTCCTATTTTAAAACCTTTTGGCACAACACAGCTTCTACCAATAGAACCTCCTGTTATATTTAATAGGATATCATTGCTCTTAACGATACTTCCCTTCATTTTTGAGTTAATTGATTCTGGAATACAGGTGTGATCTAGAATTAACTCATTATTTATTACGTTTTGACTTCTTATAAATGGAATACCTGTTTGTTGATAAACTTCTTGACCACCAGATGGCGTGCTTCCACTACCGATCTTAGAGCAAAGCAATCCTAACTTTTTCGTTTCCCATTCCCCAGAAAATTCTTCAAACCGTAATTTCGGCACCCGTTTTTGTTCTTTCATGATCAAAACGGTGTTTTAAGGTTCAGTTGTTGGCAGAAGTCGGCAATAAGGGCATCGGTTTCGGCAATGTCCTTTTCCAATTCCTGCAAATCAGTGGCCACTTGGTCCAAGTCCACAGGCTCCTCTTCTTCAAAGGTGTCCACATAACGGGGTATGTTGAGGTTGTAATCGTTTTCGGCCACCTCCTCCAAACTCGATACATAACTAAATTTGTCTTTGGTGCTGCGGGTACGGTAAGTATCTATAATGGCATCAATATGGGCTTCGTTCAGCTTGTTTTTATTGCCATCTTTTTCAAAACTTTGCGAGGCATCAATAAACAAAATGTCATCATTGTGTACCCTGCATTTGCTCAATACCAAAATACAGGTGGGGATGCTTGTGCCGTAAAATACATTGGCGGGTAAACCTATAACGGCATCCAAATAATTCAGTTCCTTTATCAGGTATTCCCTGATCGTGCCTTCGGCACTGCCCCTGAACAAAACGCCATGTGGCAACACGCAGGCCATAGTGCCGTTTTCCGCCAATTGGTACAGCATGTGCTGTACAAAGGCAAAATCGGCCTTACTGGTGGGTGCCAAACGCCCGTATTGACTAAAACGTTCGTCGTTTTCGTTCAAAGGGTTGTTCTTTCCTTTCCACTTGGCCGAAAAAGGGGGATTGGCCACAATGGCCTCAAAACGCATATCCAAATGTTGGGGTTGTTCCAGCGTGTCCTCCTGCCTAATGTCAAAATGCCTAAAATGCACATCGTGCAAGATCATGTTCATCCGTGCCAAATTGTAGGTGGTCCTGTTGAGTTCCTGACCAAAAAAATCATCCACGGGCACTTCCCTGCTCACACGCAACAGCAAGGAGCCGGAGCCACAAGTGGGGTCGTACACGCTTTTAAGGCGTTTCTTGTCCGTCGTCACTATTTTTGCCAATATTTTAGAGACCTGCTGCGGGGTATAAAACTCCCCAGCCTTTTTCCCGGCTCCACTGGCAAACTGGGAAATAAGATACTCGTAAGCATCGCCCAATACATCCGCTTCGGCATCTTCCAAGGCAAAGTCTATTTTGTCCAAATGAAACAGCACTTTGGAGATAAGGCTGTTTCGGGCTTCGGTGCTTCTTCCCAGTTTGGTGCTGTTGAGGTCCAGATCTTCAAAAAGTTTGTTGAAATCGTCCTCGCTTTCCGTGCCCATGGTACTTTGCTCAATGCTATTGAGAATGCTTTCCAGATCGGCAAGGATAAAGTTACTCTCGTTTTCGGTATTGGCATTCCCTTTTTTGGCGATGGAGCTAAAGAGTTCCTCAGGTTTAAGGTAATACCCCAACTTTAATAAGGATTCCTCTTTAATGGCTTCCAAATCGCCAGCATTGGTAACCAAAAGATAATCCTTGACTTGCTCAGTTTCCAATAACGTATTGGCGTACAGGTATTGTTTCTCGGAAAGGTATTTGTAGAAAATAAAGCCTAGAATATAATCTCTAAACTCGTCGGCATCCATTTTGCCTCTCAACTCATTGGCAATGTTCCATAATTGCGTTTCCAGCAGTTTCTTTTGATCTTCGGACATGAAGTGTTGTTAGTTTTTGGTAGGGGAAATTGTATTCTTCCCAAATATATGGAAACATTCGGTTTTAAGGGTAGCTTACACGCTAGTCTCTGAGGGATTGATGGATTAGACAAAGTTTAATTTACAGACCCTTAGTAGCAGGATAAAATCAAGTTAACATTTTAGGCGTACTGTAAATGTATTAATCGGAGTAATCAAATTCAATTTTAATATTTTTCAACCTTTTCATTGTTCGTTTTCCGTTTTTCCGTAAAAATGATTTGCATAAAATATTCTTTAATTTATAACCCTTAATTAAGGGTCTAATTTCGTTCATAAATACCAAATGATTTCTTTGTCGTTGTCTAAGTTTTTTTTGAATTTCTCTTCTGATTAGTTTTTGTTTTCTGGATGAAATTTTACCAAAACTGGAAAGGATCAGCCTGTTTTTAGTTCTTGATAGGAATACATTTTCTTTGGAAGTGAAAATATGAATTAAACTATTGGCTTCTAGTTCTTCATAGGTTTCAAATATTTTCTTAAATTTTTTTGTTTTGCCTTGCTCAAGAGCTTCAAGAGCCAATGATTTAATGATATGTTCAATGTCCCTGATAAATGTGTGATATGACAGAATATAGTTTGCATATGCAACACTTATTTGATCAAAAGTTGGTTTTTGAATTGCAGTTAAAACAAGGAGCGACTCCGAATTATTTTTGTATGCTTTGAAATAGGCTTCTTCTGCTAAATCATAATTTACGAATCCATTAAGTTTTGGAACATCCTCTGTTGAAGATTCGATTAAAAAATACCTACTTTTCGAAGAAGCTGCATGCCATTGCTTTTTAACTTCTGAATTATTCCTACGGAACGTCTTACTTAATTTATCAATGAATTGATACTTTTTTAAAACATTGTAAAGATGATTAGCTTGGTCTTCTGATAGTTCATCATTGCTAGAAATTAATCGGTGAAATTCTCCAAATTCTGGGTGATTATCGTATCCGATTTCTTTTAGTCTAGTATTGTACAGTAAATCAGTGATTTCAACTAATGTAGACCAGTTGTGATATTCTCTTGTTCTTAATTGTACTTCAATAAGCTTTTTGTGAGTTGAATCTTTAACATAAATGTGAATTCCGCGGTAACCAATGGTTTTAGGGTTTTTAATATAGTTTCTAACTCGTCCACTGATTTCAAATTCATTTTTAATAAATGTTAAAGCACGATAAACTTGATCGTCTGTATCAAAAATCAACCTTATGCCAGCAATATCCCCCATTCTATTAAGGTGCATTTGAGGATTTCGTAAAACCTTATTAATAATGGTAATTATACGCTTTAAACGAAAGGCTATGATGCCATCTTTACTAACGTTATTTTTTATTTTTATAAGCTTATTAAAAGATTGAGTCAAAGGTTCAATAAATGATTTACGGTATTCTTGTAGTAATTCTAATTCAGGGTCCGTAACATATCCTTTGTTTTTTACAATTGATCCCCCTAATCTTTTTATGTCGCCACTTGTATATTTCATAAATAAAACTGACTTAAGTAACCTTCAAATTACTTATAGAATTTTTGTAAGTAGTTGTTTATCAGTTATTTTTCTTTATATAAGTTTTGTTTCCGTTTGAGTTAATGTAATATTTTCCGCCTCTTGGTCCGGTTTGTATAGTTCTACTTGATGAACTGCTTGGAATAGAATAAGTCGGTGAAGAATAAGTCGGTGAAGAATAAGTCGGGCTAGAGTAAAGGCTATTTGAAGTATTTTTTTTAGATTTCACATAGACTTTTTTACCGCTACTGTTGATATAATATTTTCCGCCTCTACTTCCAGTATAAATTGTTCTTCCGCTGTTATCAATTCCAAAGTAAGTTGAATTAGAAATCGAAGAACTATTGTAAATGTTGTTATTGCTATAAGTAGAATTTGAATAATAGCTTCTTGTGGTCGTTGGATAGGTTGAATTACTTCTGTTTGTTCGTTCTTGTGCCGTTTTTCTTTTATGCTGTTCAACAGTCAACAACTGCATATTACTTGGGTCATCCGTTCCGCCTTCAGATAAAGGTTTAATATGGTCAATTTCATATCCGTATGGAATTTCGTCGTATCCCATAGACTTTAAGAATTCTCTTTTGTTCGCTTCACTTCTTTTAACAAGCGGTTTTCCTGTTGTTGAATAATATTGTCCATAATAATACTCCGTATTTCCAACTTTGTAAGTTTCTTGGGCATAGGTTCCAAAACTTATCAGAATTATTAATGCCAGAATTAAAAGGTTTTTCTTCATAATTTTATGGTTTTAATTGCTTACAACGGTCTCGGCCATGAGTAGTTGGGTGGGTTAGCACTAAACTTTGCAAGTACACACCAAACTGAAAATCCTCGCGGATTTTCAGAAGTAGGCGAGAACAAGCAATTACTTATAGCCATTCTTAGCCATAGTATTTTTTGACTCGGCTTTTTCGGCTATGTCCAAAAGCTTTTCAGATAATTCGATAAAATGGTCATAGGTAGTTCTTGTCGGTTTGTAATTTTCGTGTAAAATTCTATTCCTTACATCAAGTAACCTTCTAAATTCGATATAATCTTTATCATCTAAAATGTTACGATAAAACTCTTTTACCGAAGAAAATTTTCCACGACCTTCAATATTCTCTGTTTTATCCAGAGCTAATTTTTCTAATTTTTGCCACCTTTCAACTATATCAAAGTTGGTTCCCTCACTTGTAAAAATTAAATTCTGTTTTGACCTTCCAAAACCAGAAGATTTTAGCACAAGTCCTGAAAGAGCTAGGACAATTCCAACAGCAGTAATAATTAGTCCGCTTGAGGCTTTTAAATTTATAAAGTCATTTTGATAAAGATAAATTCCGATTCCTATAAACGCATAAAGTATACCCGATAGAGAAATTAGTCTATAAAATCTTTCTTTTTTATAAAAAAGAGAAGATTCATTTTTAATATTTTTTTCTCGGTAAATTGGTTCAGTAGTAGCTTTAAGTATATCAGAGAGAGAAATTTCTTTGAGACTTTCTTGATTTCGTGAAGCTATTTCATAAGCTTTTGTTACTACATTATTCTCAAAATCATTTACTTTTTCAGCAAGTTCTTCTTGAGCAGCAGGTGTCAGATATTTATATATTTCTTTCTTATTCATTTTACTTGCGATTAAAAATTAGGTACACCGAAGAACCAATTGCTATTGCTAAAACTACCAAGAAAATTATCAGGTAGTATGGGTCTTTCATTTTCTCTATATCAAATAAACCACCAGTTATAATTGATGAAATTGAAGCTAAAGCTTGAATCCATTTTATATGTTTAGGCGTTTTTAAATTATTCGAGAATCTATTCGTAAAGGAATATGCATCTTGAATCGTGGTCGCGGTAATCTCTTTAGAGTTGCTTGTTCTTCGGGTTTCTTCCAATCGATTGGCTTCATCGATTATCTCGATAGCCTTATTTCGAACGACAGAAAGTAACTCAGACTTAGCTTGTTCTGTGAAATCACTTATTTGGTCATCATTGACGTCAAAGTTTAAATTCATTTGGTTAGTTTACTGTTTTTCTTAATATTATGGCTAACGGACTCGGCTATGCGTAGTGCGGGATTAGAAAGCACTTCACTGTCAGCTTACCGATATGTTTTTTAATATTCACTTACTTTCAATTTAGCGCCAAAACCCGCATTACGTATAGCCAACTTTGTTGGGCATAGTTTTTAATATATAAGAGATTCAAGTCTTTTTAAAAATTTGGTTTCAAACTCCTCATTATATTTCTCGTTTCCATTCATCATTCCCACTACTAAATCTGCTAATTCATTTTTCTTTTTGGTTATTCCATTTGCACTAACCACATCATTTTGGATAAGGATATTATCGTATTGCCCAAAGATTTTAAACATAATTTCCTCAGGGTAATAGTATTCAATTCCGTTCTTGTCCCATATAACAATATTCTCTTCTGGTATTCCTTGATTTATAAGTTTATTTTTCAGTCCATTTTGATGTACACTATCGATAATTGCTAAAATTCGATTGTGATATGGGCTTTTATTTAGGTCTCCAAACATGTTTTTAGCCATATGGATGTACTCACTAATCTTACTATCGCTATTTGATTGGATAATAGACATATTGCAATCTGGATATTTACTTTTGACAAGTTGATTGACTAACTTAAAATCACATTTTCCTTCAACCAATATTATTATTGAAGGTAGAAAAAGTGTCTCAAATCGATTCCCTAATAAAAAGAATTGTAAGGAATTTATTCCCTGAATTGAGTTTATAGAATTTATAGCGATTTCGTCTCCAATTTTCTCTACATAATAATTGTTATTTATCCTTAGTTTATCAATGAATATTGGTGAATGAGTTGCAATTACAAGCTTCTTTAAATGGGGGAAGTGTTTTTTTCTATTCTCGTCGTTTAAAAGAAAATCTGCTAAAATACCTTGTATTTCGGGCGAAATACCCAATTCGGGTTCATCAATTAAAAAATTTTCATAATCTGTATCCATCAACGAGGTTAGAATGGAAGCAATAAGTCTAAAGCCAGAGCTAGTATAACTAATGTTATATCCATCAACACTAACATATCTTTGAGACATTTCATTATTTGGGTCGCTAAGTGCAATTTTTATCTCTGAACCCAAAAGTTTATTAATAATCGAGAATAGATTAGTTCTTTTTACATTTTCTAATTCGGCAATAGCCTGTTGCAAATTCCAAGGCGAATTGTCTATGTTCTGTTGGTCTCTCTGAAAGTTATGAATCCAATTCTGATATTCTTGAGATTTATTTCTTTTTTGAGAAACCACTCCTAACGTATTAAAGTTTTGATATCTATTGGGCCCTAGATAAGACGTTTTCGCACCCATTTCTCTGTATAGCTTTTTAAGAAGAAATGATTTGCCACTATTGTTTCGCCCACAAAGTATTACTATTTCTTTGTTTTTAAATCCATTATATATCTCTATGGATTCATTTTGTATCTGTATTGGTGGTTTATCTGTGTACATTCGTTAAAATTATGCCCAACGGTCTCGGCCATGAGTAGTTGCGTGGTTTAGCACATAATTTTGCAAGTACACGCCAAACTGAAAATCCGCGAGGATTTTCAGAAGTAGGCGAGCCCAAGCAATTACTTATGACCATTGTTACCTGTAGTACTTTTTATTGATTAAAACTTATGAATCTCATACTTTGTTCTCCGCCTTCACCATTCCAAGGTGTTATTTCTGTTATAAAGCTTTTTGGGTCTCCAGTTTCTTCAAAAACAACTCCTAAAACGAAAGGAACTTTTGGTTTTATATTATGATTTAAAATTTGAACTCCATATTCAAAATCAGATTTCAATTCCGAAATAGATACTTGTTGCATACCTTTAAATTCTCGATATTGCCATATATGATTTACTATTTTTTTAGAAGTTTTTATTTTAAAGCCTATTGGTTCAGCCCAAAACTGTGGTTCAAAAACTACCATTGCAGCTTTGGGTTCGTCACTTGCTAAATGAATAGAAACAGATAAATTGTCAGCGGGTGTATCAGTGGCTTTTTTTTGACGAGTAATCGCAGAATAAATATCTTGTAACCACTCTTCTTCTGTTTTATTTTCAATATCAATGTAAAACTTACTTTCCAAAAATGGTGGGAATTGTGAAATATGTCCAACTTTTATCGGAATAATAAACTCTGGCTTGATACCTGTAATTTCATCAGAAAGTGCTTTTCGTAATTCAGTTCTAACCCACGGTTTATCAATCGAATTTGGCGATAAGAAAATTAAAAATTTATCCGAAGACTCAATTCCTGCGTGAACAGTGTCAATTAGTTCATCACCACCTAAAATTTCATATTTATCTAACCATCCTTTTATTTCTGGGAACCTATTTTGAACTCTTAAAAAAACTTGTTCTACCAGTGGTTTATCTTCTGATGCGTGACTAAAAAATACTTTCATTTATTGTTGTTTTTCGTTTTACAGGTAACTTGTTTAAATGCTGATTTTATTAGGCATATACTTCCAATTTGGCCGGCTATGCCCAAGTCTCGCCTCATAATCCAAAGCATAGCTTTATCATAGTTCAATAAAGTTTTGGGGGAGATGATGCTAAATGTAAGAATTTTCTAGGAAAGGGAAATGTGAATATCTGTAAGGGAGTATTTAAATGACAAAGGATGCTAATTTTATTTTCAAAGTCCTGCTAGTTTAAAGAATTCACTAAGCTTAATACCCTTTGCTTCACAAATCCTATTTAAAGTTTCCACGGGTATTCTATATTCGTTTCTACCTTTTATTTTTCTTACAGTACTTTCGTCAATATTGTGTTTAATAGCAAAGGAACTCTGGGATTTGCCTTCCTTTATCCAAGGGAGTAGCCATTCCTCGGTTATATAGCTGCATATTTCCACATTAATGTTTGACATCTAAGCAAAGGAATAGGATGGGAAATAAAATATCTCGGTCGTTCGACCGAAAACTGAAATATTTTATTATATTGCATCCAGTTATTTAAATTTGCGATTCTTCGTTTAGAACATATTTGAAGCAATCGCTTTGATTCTCGGATGGAAAACTGGTAATTTTTTATGCGAACGAGATGATAAGCAGTTTGCTCACGACCCGGGCGTGGGCTCACTTATCGTTTGCAGGGCATTTACCAGTGCCTCCGTCCGTTAAGTTGAGTTTCCACGCCCAACTTTTTTCTTAGCGTTTTTGTTTCTTTGGTTCTTTCGGAGCATCGCCCAACCAATGGGTTATGGGAAACTTATGGCAACTTTTTTATGTAGGGTTCACACCTTGTTTTTGTCCTGTTTTTGGGGCAGCACATTCGGTGTTCGATATCCTGTTTAAAAAGAAGCCAAAGAATCCCGTATAATCCCAAGGCCACGATTGTGGGATACCCGTTACACTGATCTTTCGGTTTACGATATCCTTTAGTCCCACAACTAACGACTACACTTTTTGGGTAACCGACCCTACACGAAATCACGGTTTTTTTTTGGTTTAGGAATCCATTTCCATGGGCTTTTTTCCCTTGGACAGGATGGCCTTTGTCCGAACCTTGATGCCCTTCTGGAAGTTACGGATTTCCCGTGGCTTTTTGGGTAGTGTAATTAATAACTAACAAAAAAATCAAACGAACTCAATTTATGCAACATTCAATAACAGGCATGCGCAGGGGATTCCTGCTTATGCTCCTATTTGTCTTTTTAATGTCTTTTTTTTCATTTCATGTGCAGGCGGGCACTGTCTTGGAACCACCACAGGCCACTGTTTCCGGCACCGTGACCGATACTTCGGGGAATCCCCTGGCCGGGGTGAACCTTGTGGTGGAATCCAAGAATATTGGGACTATCTCAGATTTTGATGGTTCTTTTTCTATCAATGCGGGTCCTACCGATGTGCTCATCTTTTCCATGGTGGGCTTTAAATCCCTCACTGTTCCCATTGCTGGTCGGGAGGAAGTTTTCGTTCAATTGGAAGAGGATGTCACTGTTTTGGGTGAAGTCGTGCTCAATGCGGGTTATTACTCCGTGTCTGAGCGTGAACGTACGGGAAACATTGCCACCATCAAGGCCGATGTGATGGAAAAACAACCCGTGGCCAATCCCCTGGGGGCCATGCAGGGACATCTGTCCGGAGTGAACATTGTCCAATCCACAGGGGTTCCGGGAGGTGGTTTTTCCATTGAGGTGCGCGGACAAAACTTTATCAACGGGGTGACAGACCCTTTATACATTGTGGATGGGGTGCCCTACGGATCCCAATCCCTGGGTTCCGAAGATATATCAAGGGATATCGTGAACAGCGATATCAGCCCCCTGAATGCTATCAATCCCAATGACATTGAGAGCATCGAAGTACTTAAGGATGCCGATGCCACTGCCATATATGGTTCAAGAGGGGCCAATGGTGTGGTACTGATCACCACTAAAAAGGGGAGGGCAGGTAAAACACGGTTCGATGCCCACCTCAGTACTTCCCTTGGCCAGGTTTCCCATTTTATGGATCTGATGGACACCCAGCAATATCTGGTGGTGAGAAGGGAAGGGGTCAGCAATGATGGCCTTGATGGTTTTTTGGGAGTGCCTGCTTATGACTTTTATTGGCCGGATATTACCCTATGGGACCAAAATAGATATACCGATTGGCAAAGGGAACTTATAGGGGGAACGGCGTATCGGAACAATGCCCAACTTTCGGTTTCCGGGGGAAGTGAACGTACCCAGTTTTTGGTCAGTGGCGCCTTTTTGAAGGAAACGACAGTCTTTCCTGGGGATGCCAATTATAAAAGGGCCAATGTGCATAGCAATATCAACCACCGATCGGACAATGACCGGTTCAGGTTGAACCTTTCCACCAGTTATAGCCAAGAGGATAATCTATTGCCACGGTCGGACCTAAGCTTTCAAGCGTATACACTGGCACCGAATGCACCTGCACTGTTTGACGAGGATGGCAATCTCAATTGGGAAAACAATACATGGGACAACCCTTTGGCAGCCCTTGAAGAGAAATTTGGGGTCAAGACAAGTACGGTTCTGGCAAATGCCCTTATCTCGTATGAGCTTGTGAAGGATTTGGAAGTAAGGGCGAGCATGGGCTATACGGATTATAGTTTGGATTCGTACCGGACCCTGCCGAGTTCGGCAAGAAACCCAAGGTTCAACTTTACCCCGCAAAGTTATTCCAGCCTGACCACAAATAGTTCCAAGCGGAATTCATGGATCATAGAACCCCAGTTGCAATGGAAAAAGGATTGGAAAAAGCTTTCCATGGATGTACTCTTGGGGACCACTTTCCAACAGGAAACCACCGAGCAACTGGTGATGCGGGGTACGGGCTTTCCCAACAATTCACTGATCTTTAACCTGACAGCTGCCGATCGTGTGGAGGTCCGTAACAGTGCCGACAGCGATTATAAATATAATGCGGTGTTCGGGAGGGTCAACCTTAAGCTTTTGGACAGGTATATCCTTAACCTGACCGGAAGGAGGGATGGGTCTTCCCGCTTTGGTCCGGGCAAACAGTTCGGGAATTTCGGTGCTGTTGGATTGGCATGGATCTTTTCCGAAGAGGCCCTCCTTTCTGATAGTTCCGTACTGAGTTTTGGAAAACTCCGAGGCAGTTATGGTACCACAGGGAGTGATAATATCGGGGATTACCAGTTCTTGGATACCTATACTGTCACAGGTTCCGATTATGACGGGGTCGCCATTCTGAGTCCTTCGGGCATTTTTAATCCCTTGTTCGGATGGGAGGTCAACAAAAAACTGGAGGCAGGGCTTGAACTTGGGTTCTTTAGGGACCGTGTATTTGTAAATGCATCTTGGTACAGGAACCGTTCCTCCAATCAACTGGTGGGGGTGCCCTTGGCGGCCACGACCGGCTTTTCCGAGCTTACCGGTAATTTCGATGCCACGGTGGAGAACTCCGGTATTGAGTTGGATTTTCGTTCCGCCAATCTAAGTACGGAAACCTTTAAATGGTCCACGACTTTTAATATATCGGTTCCCAAGAGTAAACTTGTGCGCTATGATGGTTTGGAAACTTCCACTTTTGCCAATCGCTATGTCATTGGTGAACCTTTATCCATTGTAAAGCTGTACAGATCCCTTGGGGTCGATCCCGAAACTGGACAATACGTGATCGAGGACTATAACGGGGACGGGAACATCAGTAGCAGTGGGGACCTTGAATGGATTGAGGACCTGGCACCCAAGTTTTATGGGGGTCTCGGGAATACCCTCAACTGGGGCAACATGACCTTTGATGTTTTCCTACAGTTCAAAAAGCAAAAGGGTTATAATACCCTCCGGGACAACACGGTTCCCGGGTTTAGGAGAAATGCCGGTGTCGAACTCTACCATGATAGGTGGCGGGAACCGGGTGATATGAACACCTATCAAGTCGCCTCGTCCGGATTGATTGCCGGCTCCAACAACGGGGACCTTCAGCGAAGGAGCAGTGCCGCCGTGTCGGATGCCTCCTTTATCAGGGTACGCAATATTTCCTTGAACTATAGAGTGCCCCATCTAGAAAATGGTCTGGATGTCAATGTATACCTGCAAGGGCAGAACCTCTGGACCTTTACCAAATACAAAGGGCCCGATCCGGAACAGACACTCAATAACCGATTGCCCCCACTGAGACAACTGACCTTGGGGCTAAAAGTAGGGTTCTAACCATCTAAAAAAAAGTATCATGAAAACAATAGTGAAGTATTTAATAATGAAATGGAACTCCTTGTATGGGAAAAGGTGTCTATCGATAATACCCTTAATAGGAATTATGGGCTGTACGGCATTTGTGGAAGTCGACCCTCCAAAGAACATCATGGTCTCCGAGACCGTATTCAATGATCCATCTACGGTGGAGTCCGCCATGGCCGACCTATATTTTACCATGCGGGAATCTGGAATGGTCTCAGGCAACTATGGGTTTACCACTAGATTGGCCATATACAGTGATGAACTGGACTACTATGGCTTCAATCCCCAATTGTTGGAATTCTACCAGAACCGGGTGCTGCCACCCAATACCGAGGTTTTGGCTTGGTGGAGTGAAGCCTATAAGGTCATTTACGGGGCCAATGCCATTGTCGAAGGGATTGAAGGGGCCACCGATTTGGAAGAGAGTGAGCAGGACAGGTTTATGGGACAGGCACTTTTTGTCCGCGCCTTCATGCACAGTCTTTTGGTATCCGTTTTTGGGGATGTTCCCTATATCACAACCACAGACTATGCCTTTAACAATCAAGTCTCACGGATGTCCGAGGACTTGGTCTATGAAAGGATCATTTCGGATTTGGTGCGGGCTGTGGGACTTATGGAAAACAGTACCATCGAGAATGAAGAACGGTTGGTTCCGGACCGAAATGTGGCCAAGGCTTTGTTGGCAAGGGTATACCTCTATACGGACCAATGGGACTTGGCCGAGGCCGAGGCAGCCGATGTCATTGGCAACTTTGGTTTGGAGGATGAACTGGGAATGGTGTTCCTAAAGGAATCAATGGAAACGATTTGGCAATTGCAGCATGGTGAATTTCCTGGGAATACCCAAGAGGCCAGCCAATTGATCATTCCTTTTGTTCCTGGCCAGTCTTTTGCCTTGACCGATGGGCTCCTTTCCGCTTTTGAGGATGGTGATGGTCGAAGGTCGGAATGGATCGATAGCATCTCCAATGAAGAGCAGACCATCACGTTGTACTATCCCTTTAAGTACAAGGCACGGTTTGATGTGACGGAGTCCCTTGAATATTCCATCCATTTTCGATTGGCGGAACAATATCTGATCCGATCAGAAGCAAGGACACGTCTAGGAAATTTGATCGGTGCCCGTGAAGACCTTAATATGATTCGAAATAGGGCAGGGCTTGCCAATACCACGGCCAATTCGGAAAGTGAACTTTTGGAAGCTATTCTTGCCGAACGTAGGGTGGAACTGTTCACCGAACAGGGACATCGTTGGTTCGATCTAAGGCGAACGGGTAGGGCCACAGCGGTTTTGGGGATGTTCAAACCGGATTGGGAGGACACGGATGTACTTTTTCCGATACCTGAGATCGAATTGGAGGCCAATCCCAATCTATTGCCACAAAACCAAGGATATTGATCGGATGGGCACTCTCTGGAAACAAGTCTGGAAATGTTCAGTACTGTGGTAGGGGAGTGCCTGTCCTTAAAAACCGAAAAACAATGAAGTATTTTTTATGGATGGGGCTGTTCTTGACTGTTCCCTTTTTTGGAATGGCCCAAAATCCAGATGGAGGGACCGAGTTTAGGGAAGTCCCATCAACAACACAGACTTTTTTGAACCCATCCCTAGTGGAAGGTCAGCTTTTTATGGACCTCTCCAAATCCTACATGGGGCAGCCCATGCTTCTTACCAGGATCGGTCGATTACATAGATATGAAACCAAACAGGTGGTGTTCAGGAAATCTGGCAACCAGATTTATTTGGAGGAACCTAGGATTTGGTCCGAGACAGGTATTTGGTTGCCTGTGGGAAATGATCCGGATGTGGAATCAAACATATTGGGTGTTTTTGATATCATGGAAGAAAACGAAGATAGGTTCCATATCAATATCACCGATATGCTATTTGATGGATCCCTGGGATGGGAAACGCTATCCAATGCGCCCAATGTACCAAAACTGACCGGAGTTGTCGGCACCAAGGTGATGGGGGGTGAGGTAGTGGTCAAGGTACATCTTGGCCAACAAAAGAAAAGTGCCAAAATCATACAGCCGGTTTACTATAGCTTTATGAAGCTGTCAAGTCCCATGGATCCCAGACGGTTTGACTATCGAATGAGTTTTTTGATCGAGAGCATGCCCAACCACCGCGATCGTACCAAAAATGATATGGGAAGTATTGCCCGTTGGCGTTTGGAAAAAAAATATAAGGATAGGCAGACCAGTGTTCCCATCCGCCCCATCACCTTTATCATGTCCCCTGACATCCCGAAGCAATGGAGGCCTTATGTCAAGGCCGGTATCTTGGAATGGCTGCCCGCATTCGAGTCGGCAGGTTTTAAAGATGCCATCGTTGTGCATGAGGTCGATTCCTTGGATGAGTGGTCGAGCCATTGTCTGGGGACTTCAGTAGTTCGATGGTTCAGGAATGGGAATATCAGGGAGTTCGGGGAAAAAAAGAGCGGTTCGACCGTGACCTTGGTGGTGGACCAAAGGTCGGGAGAGATCATAAAATCCGATATCCTGTTGGGTTCTTCCTATGAACATTTGATGGATGGATACTTTATCCGATGCGCGGCCTTGGATACCCGTGCCCAAACCTATCCCTTTCCCGATGAACTCATGGGGGAAT
This sequence comes from Flagellimonas halotolerans, assembly GCF_035818535.1. Lineage (NCBI taxonomy): Bacteria > Pseudomonadati > Bacteroidota > Flavobacteriia > Flavobacteriales > Flavobacteriaceae > Flagellimonas > Flagellimonas halotolerans. The sequence continues at coordinate 147,184 of NZ_JAYKYV010000006.1, forward strand.
TGATACAATCCTTGGTGGCCCATGAAACAGGTCATGCTTTTGGGATTACTGACAATAGCTATGGGGAATATCGGTACCCCGTTGTTAAAATGGGTGATGCACAATGGCTTCGGACGATGGGCCATACCCCGAGTATCATGAATTATGCCCGTCATAACAATATGGCACAGCCCGAAGATAGTATTCCCCCTTCCCTTTTGATGCAAAAAGTTGGCCCCACTGATAAATACTATATCCGATGGGGGTATCAGGAGTTTCCGGAGGGTTGGTCGGCTGAAAAAAAGAACGATAGTCTGGAACGCCTCATTCGATTGCAGGATACCATTCCTTGGTATCGCTACACGAACGATCAGGGTGAATTCATCGGTCCGACCGCAACGGACGAGGTCGTCGAAACGGATGATCCTGTCAAAGGAGCCAAATTGGCCATTAAAAATCTGGAGCGGGCCATGGCGCTCTTGCCTAAACTGAACCAAGGCCAAAAGGACAATGCAAGCATGGAACGTATCCATAGGGAGGCCATTGAACTTTGGTATTTCACCATGAGGCATGTCTTTTCACTTGTAGGTGGATATGAGGTATTCTATAAATCGATGGATCAACCCGGAAAAATGTATGATCCCATTCCCTTGGAAACCCAACGGGAGGCCATGGATTTTTTGGTCGATCAGGTTGTTGCTCCCCCACAGTGGTTGGCCCGACCAACGTTCAATACCTATTCACGGTTTACGACCTTTCCCGACGAGTTATTTACATACCAACAGTTATTGGTCCAGGAGATGTTGAAACCGAAATTCATGAAACGTTTGCAATATATGGAGACCACCCAAGGCTTCGAAGGGGTTATGAATGCCTATTTTGTACAACTGCAAAGGGGACTTTTTAGTGAATTGAATGGGAAGGGTGGGTTTGTGGAACCCAGAAAACAAGGGTTGCAGGCAGCCTATATCGATTGGTTGGTAAAGATTGTTTTGGAAGAAAGTACAGATGTGAAACGCAATCTTGAGGTATTTACCCAAACCGATTATGCCAAAGGCATGATGATGGGACAACTCATACAATTAAAAAAACAGATGGATGAAAAGTTGCGGCAGGAAAGGCATCTGGAACAGAAGGGTCATTGGACCCTGTGCCTTGCCAAGTTGGAAAAGGTATTTCAAGTGGAACCAAAATGACCTTTCTTTTTTTATAGTAGATCATTTTTTTTGAATTAGTGATGAAGTCGTCTGGAAAGCAATTTCTGGGCGGCATTTTTTTCAGGAAGGTTATGGCAACCTTAAGGGGTCAACCAAGCTTTTTGGCGCCTCTTTGAAAGAATGATTTGTGGCCAGGCCTATAGTGAATAAGATCGCTGGTGTACCCTAAGGAATGCGATAAAATATGTTGACTTGGAGTTCAGGATGTTATTTTGCTTCAACGGGTTATTGTTTATTTAAAAAGACCCAAAGATCATTTGTGTCGACATGTGGTGTTGCATCGGACAGGGCAATTATTTGACTTTAACGGTTTTTCATATAATAATGAGGCTGTCCTTTTGGACAGCCTCATCTTGACTAACGCATTATGGTGTTTAGTCCCATGTACGCTTAGGGTCTGTCAACCCACTGTCATTGAACACCTGATCGAGTCCCTCATAACAGTACCCCTCACCAAGATTGGGACAATCTGTTTGAATTTCAGCATACCCGGATTGGGTAGCGATATAGCCCACATAGGGAAGATTGCTTTCCTCTGTGGCAAAGGCTAGGCCAACCGCCAAAAGGATGGCGAAGGCAGGTAAAACAAGTTTTAAAAAATTAGATTTCATAATACTTAATATTAAAGTTAATGCCTACTCTTTTCTAGGTTTTCGGCTTCCCCTACTGTACAGTATTTTGATTTGTTTGGATGTTGTATTGTTTCTTCGACCAAAGAATTCCCATTAGGGATAGCACCATAAAGGAGATGTTCAATAGTATATGGTCTCTCCAACCGAGGACCGAAATGACCCCACCACAAGAGCATGGAATGGACTCACTGTACTTTAGCACTACAATGATATAGGTGGTGAATGAGCCCAATAAGATTAAGCTGGCATAAAGTGACATGGTTCGGTATTTAGGAAACCACAATAGGCCAGCGATTACCAACTCCAGAAAGGGTACGCCCCATGAGATCAAAGAGGCATAGGATGAAATATAAGGCATCCGTTCCAGGCGCCATTGAAAGAGATCCAAATGGTTCAGTTTACTTACCGCCGTATACGTGAATAGAATGGTCAGCAAAAAGCTGAACAGGGTAACAAGCTTGGAGTAGATTCCTTTGAATGACATATCTTTTGATTTTATATGACAAAGTTCGGGAGTCTGATGTATCTCTAAGGGAGTATTTGTTATCTGAAACGGAGTAAATGTATGATTTTAAGGTTTTTATGACCTTAAATCAGTAGGGGACATTCCATATTTGTCCTTGAATGCCCTTGAAAAATGGGTCTTGCTCTTAAAGCCGGTCATTTGGATGATCTGCTTTATCGTTAGGGTGCTGTGCTGGATCAGGGTCCTTGCCATTCGAAGACGTTCCCTGATCAGAAATCTAAAAATGGTCGTACCGTAGATCTGTTTGAAACCATATTTCAGTTTGTACTCATTGGTGCCCTCTTGATGTGCAAGATCCTTTAAGGTGGGGAGATCCTTGTCCAAGTTGTTGATGATCATATCGTGGACATCCCTGATGATTTGGATGTCATCTGGGGTCAACGTGACCTTATGTTCCTTGATGCCCTTGGTCACTTTGAGTTTATTTTTGGGCAACCCAGTTTCAAAGGGTTCCCCCTTGGAAAAGAAGACGGAGTTCAACAGGATTTTTTGACCGCTCCCATCCAGGGCCTGGTACACCGATATTTGACAATCCTTGGCCAGCAAAAGACCATCGTTCGTAATGAATTCCAGGAACAATACCGTTTCAGACCGCTCCCGCTTCAGATGTTTTGCCATCTTCTTAGTCCATCTTTCCCGGGACCTTTCCGTCATGAATTCAGTGATGTGTTTTCCGAAAAGATCCTTAGGGGGATAGGACAATAGGGAGCAGGTGCCGTTGGTGAGCAATTCGATTTGACCATTCCCATCTAAGATCATGGACAGTTGGATGACACATTGTGGGGTATTGTGCGCATTGGCAAAACCTTGATGGATAAAGGCCGCCCCTATTTCCTCATTGACCATGTTCAGCATGACCACCAGAGAGGCGATATTGTCATTCTTATCCATGGGTTCAATGCTATAGAAGAAATTGCCCTTGGCCATTTCCAAGAGCATCTTTTGAATCCGTTTTACCCTAAAGTCATCACTGTTCGGCATATCCTTTCATTAAATAGGTTAGTTATCATCAGTTTCCTTAATGCCCAAATAGGCCAAGGCCTCCGATTTTTTGGTAAAAGATCGTGTAGGCACCTTTTGGGAATGGGTGTCCAGATAAATGGCGCTGATCATATCCGTAACCGGTGGATAGATCAAGAGGGCCAGTTTCTTGATCCAAAGGGAACCTTCCAGTGCCAAATAGTCCCTTGCAGCCTTATCGATATTCCTGACCTCCCGTATATCGCAGAGTACCGGCATCGTTTTGCCTTCCTGTAATTCCATCCGATCCTTGACAATGAGCTCTGCTGCCTTAACATTGATACAAGGCACTTTCTTGTAAATAATATGTAATAGATCATCGGTCAACAGATATACGGCAAAGGTGTTTTCATGTGTTTTTTTCATCTCTGGAAAACTGGTTAGCAAAATCAATTTACAAAATTACTGCAATTGAAGTTTTCACAGGAGGACAGTTATCAGCAATAATGGGCTTTCTGTTATCCGAAAAGGAGTATTTGTTATCTGAAAAGGATTAAATAGAATAAGTATGCTTTATCAGCTTACAAAATCCGTTTCTTTTTATCACAAAATAAATCAAATAAAATGGCCAAGATCAAACACCACAATTTTCTGAACACCGTACATGAAGTATTCACCGATGCAAAACAAGCTGGGGTATTGCACCTTTATGCCGGGGGAAAGTCCTTTTCGGGAAGGACGATAGAAATAGGCGGTAGGGAACTGTACCATTTTGGGACCACGGGTTATTTAGGGCTGGAACAGGATTCTCGCTTAAAGGAGGCCGCCATGAATGCCATAGAGAAATATGGCACTCAATTTCCGCTCTCCAAGTCCTATATCTCCAATCCCCTTTATAAGGAACTTGAAGACTATATCAAGGAAATGTATGGTCAGCCCATTGTCATTACCAAAAACAGTACGCTGGGGCATTTGGGCGTCATACCCAGTGCAGTGGACGATAATGATGTAATTATTTTGGACCATCAGGTACATTGGAGTGTTCAGAATGCCGCAAAGATGTTAAAGACTCGAAGCGTTCCCATCGAAATGATACGCCACAATAACTTGGAGATGTTGGAGGACAAGATCAAGAAGTACCAACATTCAAAAAGACATATCTGGTATATGGCCGATGGCATCTATTCCATGTACGGGGACTATGCCCCTGTCACAGAATTGATGGCGCTTTCAGAAAAATACCCTCAACTCCATTTTTATTTCGATGATGTCCACGGGATGAGTTGGGTAGGTAAAAATGGGACAGGCTATGTCCTGGACCAATTAGGGGAATTACCGGAAAATGTGCTACTTTTCGGCACACTGAGCAAGACCTTTGGAGCCAGCGGTGCGGTATTGGCCTGTTCCAACCCAAAACTATACGATAAAATAAAGACCTTTGGGGGCCCCTTGACCTTTTCTGCCCAATTGGAACCGGCCTCGGTGGCCGCTGCCATGGCTTCGGCGCAAATCCACCTTTCCCCAGAGATCTATGACCTACAGCACGAATTGCGGGAACGCATAGACTATTTCAATGCATGCCTCTCCGCAACCGAATTACCGCTAATTGACCAAAACGAATCCCCTGTCTTTTACATTGGTACAGGAATGCCCAAGACCGGTTACAATTTTGTGAACCGATTGATGCAGGAGGGGTTTTATGTCAATCTTGGCATCTTTCCCGCAGTACCGGTAAAGAACACCGGGGTCCGGATCACCATTTCAAGACATAACGAAAAGAAGGAGATCAAAGGATTGGTAGAAGCCATGGAACATCATTTTCCATTGGCCTTGGAAGATACCCAAACAAATGCCGAACGGGTCTTCCATGCCTTTAAAATGGAACCAAAGACCCTAAGGGATCCGAAAGTATCCTCTGAGCTTACCGTTGAAGTAATCGATACCATTGATCATGTTGAAAAGGAGGCATGGAACCAAAGTTTAGGTGGTCAAGGTGTTTATGATTGGGAGGGGCTGAAGTTTTTGGAAGAGGTATTCCAGGGAAATCCAAGAAAGGAACATAATTGGTCGTTCCGGTATGTGGTCATCAAGGATACTGATGGGATACCCATATTGATGACCTTTGTAACTCTTTCCATTTGGAAGGATGATATGTTGGCACAAGCACAAATTTCTGCTGCCATTGAGGAGGAAAGGAAAACCGATCCCTACCATTTGTCATCCATGGTCCTGTCCCTTGGTTGTCTGTTCACGGAAGGAGATCACCTCTATTGGAATGCATCACATAGCTTGGGCAAGGAGGCAAGGGACAAGCTATTGGAAACCTTGGAAAAACTGGAACAGCGGTTTGGAGCCAAAATGACTGTACTAAGAGATTTTGGTGAACATACAGTATGGAATGAAGCGCTTTATGGAGGGGGATTTTTAAGGGTGCAGATGCCCAACGCCTGTTACGTTGTCTTGAACGGGGTGGATTCCATGGAAGATTATTTGCAAAGATTGTCCTCCAGAAACAGAAGACATTTTCGAAAGGATGTCCAGCCCTATCTCGATAGGGCAAAGACCATAGTTCTTCCCAAGCTATCCAAATCTGAACTTGAACAGGTCAAATCCTTATTTGGGGAAGTACAGTCCAGAAATTTGGGGCTCAATACCTTTTCCTTTCCTGACTCCCTGTTTGAAAAGATGAACGAAAACCATTTGTGGGAATTCATTGTCCTTTGTTCATTGGATAAACCTGAAAAGATAGTGGGCGTGATGTTCTGCTATACCAATTTGAACCAGGTCTTTGTCCCTGCTTTTGTAGGTATGGATTATGATGGTCTGGAAGAATTTGCCATTTATCGCCAGTTGCTTTTCCGGACCATTGAACGGGCGATTGGATTGGGCATCCCCAAGATCGATTTCGGGTTGACCGCAGCCTTTGAGAAACGGAAACTCGGTGCAACGGTAGAGAAAAAATATGCCTATCTCCAGACCAATGACAATTTCATCCTGGAATTGCTCGGAATCATGGAAGGCCAGCATTAATGGAAAATCGTCATGAAATACCAAAAGCTGCTATCGGAATTTGAGGGCCAGTTGGATGCCTTGGAAAGCGGGAACGGGGATATCCTTTTCAAAGCGGAAAAGGGTATCGTTCTCGTGGAGAAAAGTATCCGTAAACTCCAAAAACAGATTACAGGCAAGACCTTTGACACCCAAGCGGACGAAATCTACTTCTTCAAGCACGTCAAGCCCCAAATCTTTAGTAAGCTGATCTATTATGTCAAACTGTTCAATATCGAGAGCAAGCGGCCAAGGGGAAACGATGCGGCACAAATCAAGTACCTACAACTTCAGATCGACAAGTTCCAGACCTTTTTCAATGACAATCTGGAGTTTTATAATTATTACCGTCGTGGGGCAATGTCCCTGGATGAACAATATTTTGTCAGGGGGAACAGAGACCTTAGGCTACCCCTTGAATCCTTCCACTTTTTGATCGATGACCAGTTCTCCACCTGTCAGGATGGTACCGTGGCCACGATCATGGCCTATGACATGCTCATCGTGTACCTGAGAAAGGAGGTGGATGACCTACAAAACAATTTAGAACCCCAAAAGAACATGACCATGGAAAAACCTTCAAAACTCTTCTGGACCGGCAACAAGACCGATCTGATCGAACTTTTATATGCACTCCAATCCAGCAAATGCATCAATAGCGGTACCACGGACATCAAGGAGTTGGCTTCGCATTTTGAGCATTTTTACAATGTGGACCTCGGTAACTACTACCACACTTTTATTGATATCCGGTCCCGAAAGACCAGTAAGACCCGCTTTTTGGACAAGCTCATTGAAATGCTCAACCAACGGATGGATTCCCTGGATGAATAAGTTTTAGTTTTTCCCAAGTTGGTACCAACTTGGGAATTTGCATTTTGATGGGCCATAGGGGTATAATCTTGAGATTTATGAGCCCATTATTGGATGTACATTGTTTAAATTGAACCAAATACAATCAAATCCTATGCGCAGAAAAAAACACCCACCTTGGTACCAACTTGGGAAGTTTTTCCAAAAACCTTTTTGAGTTTTGTCCCTGAAAGTCAAATCTATCGAAGGGCCATCAAATGAAATGATAGTAATGGGATGGTCCTTCTTTTAAAACTCAAAAAACTATGGGAGCAACCATCGTCACCTCAGAAGATCTCATGGAGTTCAAAGTGGAACTCTTGGAAGACATCAAAGCATTATTGAAGGACCAAAGTGGACAACCGGGCAAGAAATGGCTCAAATCCAATGAGGTCCGGGACCTGTTGGGCATTTCGCCGGGTACCCTTCAAAACCTTAGGGTCAACGGGACCCTGCCCTTTACAAAGATAGGAGGGGTGCTCTACTATGAATACCATGAGATCATGGAAGTACTGGAGCAGAACAAGGTCCATAACCGCATCTAAAGTGGAGGACATCAATTATATCAAACACCTGAACGGGGTGTTTGCCCAGTTTGCCAGGGACAACCGCTTGAACCCGACCCATATCAGCCTGTACATCGGACTGTTCCAATTATGGAACCAAAATTATTTTGTGGCCGAGTTCTTTATCAGTAGGGAAGAGGCCATGACCTATGCAAAGATTGGGTCCAAATCGACCTATCACCGCTGCATCCGCGAGCTCAGCCATTGGAACTATATCCTGTACTCCCCGTCCCATAATCCTTACAAGGGCAGCCGGATCAAGATGTTCGATTTTGGGACAAGTACTGGACAAGCCCTGGACCAGTACCGTACCAAATTCGGGACAAGCAATGGACAAGCGTTGGTACCTATAAACAAACATATACAAACAACTAAAAACAATACAAACGGGAAGAAACAAAAGAAAATGAAAAAGAAAGTTTTTGAGATCGAAGAAAACAATGCCGAACAAACCCCCACTGTCCCATATCGGGACAACTTACGGACAAGCAAGGACAAGGACTATAACGAACCGCTATGAATTTTAAGGCCCCACATATCATCACCGAAGGTGCCATAAGTTATGAACTGGGTTCCTTGAAGGGCAGGGAGATCAAATACGATTTCGATAAGATCTTGGTCTACCTCGATGCCAAGGGAAAACTCTTGTTCGGCAAGAAGTTCAGGATCCATAGGGAGGACCGAGAGGTGCTGTACAAGCTCAGTCTCTACTTTATCAGGGACAGGGAACGTTGCAAACAGTTGAGTATCGATGTGGATAAGGGCCTTCTCCTCTCAGGTCCGGTAGGGTGCGGCAAGACCAGTCTAATGAAACTGTTCAAGTTCATGGTACCCCACCAAAGGCCTTATGAGGTCATTCCTTCCAGGAACATTGTCTTTGGTTTCAACCATTTGGGCTATAAGATCATTGGGGACTATGGAAACACCCAATCCTTTTGTTTTGATGATCTGGGTGTGGAACCCGATGGGGTTCATTTTGGAAAGGAATGCAATGTCATGGGGGAGATCTTGCTGTCCCGCTATGAACTGTTCACGGACCATAAGATCAAGACCCACGCCACCACCAATCTCAATGCACAGGAACTCGAATCAAGGTATGGGAACCGAGTAAGGTCAAGAATGCGGGAACTCTTTAACCTAGTGGGATTCGATAAGGACAGTAAGGACAAAAGAAAATAAGGTTTTGTGGCGGTGTAGCATGTAGCTTTGAATTTTGGCGAATTGCAACACTTTTTGATGGGCCGATCAGCCACTTTTGACGTTTTTGGGCTGGAGGGATTGGAACCAGATAGCACTTATGAACAGGGAGTATTCGCTTTTTCATTAATTCTGCATGGAATCCAGACCAATTGAGCCTATTTGAATACAGATAAAATGATATTCACAAATAACTGATATTCAGTTATTTGAATGCATATCCATTATATTTTTCACCTATCAATAATCGTCTAACCCTTAAACGTTTACGATATGCGAAAATCTTTTTTTATTACCTTATTATTGCTTTTTACCACCAGTGCAGTTTTGGCCCAGATTGGGGGCATCGAGGATTCGGTCAATGATATTTCAGATACCATTCGGGCCATATTCCCTATCATTCTTGGCGTTATATTTTTGGTGGGCTTCCTGTTCAATGCAGGACATTTCTTTGGGGAGAACGCTGACCTAAAAAGGGGCATTACCCGTGTCTTGGTCTTTGTGCTAATCGCCGGTGCTGTTGTGGGCATCTTTACCTATCTCATCGGAATCGTAGTCTGATGAAACAGTTCGAGGTCTATAGAAATATACGAAAGCGGGCCATGATCATGGGGCTGTCCATTTCACTGTTTGGCCTGATGATGGTGTCTATCATCTGTTCGCTTTTGATCATCATTTTTTCGTTTCATTTGGGTGTCATCGTGGGCCTGCTGCTTTTCAATGCCCTGCTCTATGGGGCATTGTTGCAGTGGGTGAAGAAACCTTTCCAATTGAAGGTGATGCAAACCTTTCCCAAGACCATAAGCCTAAAACAGTTGAACCCCTTTGACTATGTCTAAACTGAATTTCAATGCATTTCACCCAATCCTGGATATTCAAAACCATGTGATCTTTGGGAGCAACGGCAATGTGGTATTGTGTTATCAGGTGGAACTGCCGGAGATATACTCCCTTTCTGAAACGGATTTTGGGGATCTACATGGGATGTGGTACCAAGCCTTTAAATCCTTGCCCGTGGGTACGGTTATCCATAAGCAGGATATATATCAAAAGAAGGGTTATGTAGGTAGAAATCTTCCAAAGGATTCCTTTCTGGCAAAGGCCACCCATGATTATTTTGTGGGTAGGGAGCATTTGGACCATCAGAGTTATCTCTTCTTTGTACTTCCTCTTGATAAAGCCCTTAATGCCACCAAATATGTCAATCCCTTTCGAAAAGTAGAGAAAGGGTTGCACCGGAAACTGGATGTGCAGGTAGCGGAATTTGTGACCGCCGTCAACGATGCGGTATCCTATATCAACAACTCCAAAAGCGTGTCCATGGTACCCATGGAACCTGAAGCCATATTGGAGCATACCCATGCTTATTTCAATGGATACAATCTTGATTTTGATACGGATATCCAGTTTGGGAAAGGCCCCATAGAAATTGGTGACCATTATTTTGATGTGATGGCCATCAACAATGAAGAATGTTTTGGAGAAACCGTGCAAAGCAGTGTGCCCAACGGGAAATTCAGTTCGGACGGATTCAGTTTTCATAAAGGTTTTTTGGACGGTCTGGGACTGGAATTGGGGGAGAACCATATCATCAACCAAATCCTATATCTAGATGATACCCATCAATGGCGTAAACTATTGGATAAAAAAATTGAGGAACTCTCCAAGAGCTCCAATTTTGGTTCCCAGAACAAAGTGGTTCGCAATAAGGTCCAACATATCTTGGACAGGATCAATGGGGATGATACCGCACGGATCGTTCGTGGCCATGTAAACATTGTTTTTTGGCATACGGAAGCTGGGGTGTTGAAGCGCATTGCTTCTGGCATTAAGGCCATATTAAAGGAACTGGATATACGACCCTATCATCCCCATGGGGAGGAGCGCAAACATTATTTTTTGAACTCCTATCCCAGTTATGCTTCCAACTTTTCCAATGAAGATCTTTTTGTGATGGACCTGAAGGCAGCCCTTTGTCTGTATATCAACAATACCAATTATCGCTCTGATGAAACAGGAATCGTTTTTAATGATAGACAGTACAATATTCCTGTGGTCAAGGATGTATGGGACGAGGGGAAAAGGCGTATCAAGGCCCGGAACTTTGCCATTTTTGCCCCGACAGGGGAAGGGAAATCCTTCTTGGCCAATAATATCCTACGTCAATACTTTGAGGCCGATGTACGACTGGTCATTATCGATTTAGGGGGTTCTTATGCCAAATTTGCCCAATTGTATCCCGATGATCACGTGGTCCTTCGCTATGAGCAAGGCAAGAACTTGGGTATTAATCCCTTTTATATTTCTGATCCGTCCGATTTGACCCCTGAACGATTGGAAGATCTGGCCCTGTTCCTTTTGGAGCTCTTGGCGGAAAGCCATGTGACCAAATCCAAGGAAGTGGCCTTGAAAAAAGTGTTGTTGCACTATTATAATAAGATCATGGAGGGGCATTCCTTGGCTTCCCTATATCAATTCGTGGACAAGCACAAGGATACCTTGATCGAGGAAACCCAAGTTCAGGAATCCGATTTTAGTGTTTATGGCTTTTTGCACATCCTTTCTGAATATGTGGATGGGGGCCTGTACAGTTTTCTGTTCCATGTGGCAGAAGACCAGACCTATAAGATCGAGGACAAGCGTTTAATTGTCTTTGAGTTGGACGAAGTGCGCGACAATAGGGAAATCCTGTCCGTAATGCTCAAATTGATCAAGTCGGCCATCCAACGCACCATTTGGCGAAACCGCTCGGAAAGGGGCATCATCCTGTTCGATGAGTTTGCCAAGCAACTCAAGTTTCCCAATGTATTGGAGAGTGTGGAGTTCTATTACCAGGCCATCCGAAAGCAAAACGGGGCCATTGGTATCATCCTGCAATCCATCAACCAATTACCGGAAAATGCCACTTCGGCAAGTATCCTGGAGAATACGCAGGTCGTGTACAGTTTACGGAACGAAAAGGGCTATGATGAACTGGCAAGGCGATTGAACCTCTCCAACCATGATCTCAATCAATTGAAGTCCCTTAGAAACAACCTGACAGGGGAACACAAATACACCGAAATCTTTATCAAGATCGGGAAGGAAAGCAATGTCTTTCGCTTGGAGGTACCCCCAGAGGTCTATGCGGCCTATCTCACCGATGGGATGGAACATGGTCAGATCATGGAACTCTTTGAACAGTTCGGGAATATGGAACGGGCCATTACGGAATTTATAAATCAACAAAAGAAAACGATATGAAAATAGTTAAGAAACAAAACCTAAGGAACAATCCTAGAACATGGATGTTGGCGCTGTCCTTGGCCCTGTTATTGCCTGCAGGCGCTGCCTGCCAAGGGATGCCGGTGTATGACAATACGAACTTTATCAGTATGACCAAGTCCCTGTTGGAATCGGCCAAACAGACCTCTGAACTGCTAAAGACCGTGGAGTTTCTGAAGGAACAGAAGGACAATATTGTCAAGGTCAATAACACCATCAAACAACTGAAGGCGGTTCGGGAATTGGCACGGAACAACGAGATTTTATTTCGAACGGTACAGAACGATCTTCGTGATATTCTGAACTCACCCTATATCAAGGCAGGGGAGGTGGAACAGGTATCCAGAGCCTTTGAGCAGATCATGGATACGGCCATTGATGACCTGGATTTTGTAAACCAGATTTTGTCCAGTGATTTTTTGAAGATGTCCGATGCGGAGCGCACGGCCATTTTGATGGAAAAAAAAGTGCAGTCGCAGGAAATGGTGGCCGAGTTGGAGGTCAAGACACGAAGGTACCGGGAAATCATCTCCTTTCGGCGTATGCAGGATATCATCAATAACCGGGAAACCAATTACTGATGGCGGGAATCTTTTTGGGCATAGGATTGGAATATGTGGATGCCGTCTTCCAGACCATCAAGGACAGTGATTTCTCCCAATATACCATTGTGGGGATGAAGACCCTGGCCGTACTGTTTTTTTTGATCAATATTTTGAAGAAATACAATGAGGGAATAGCTTCCACCGATGGCCATACCTGGGGGTTGACCCCCACGGAACTGGCCAAGAATTTTTTGGTGGTGCTCTTGGTCATTTTCTCCACTGAGGTATTGGGAGTGTTCGATGGGATCCTGGTGGCCATTGAGGCCCAATACCGGGACACGGCTCCGGCACTCCTCCCATTACAGTTGCAGGATGTGGACCTGGAACGGGATGTGGGTGCCTTGGAAGCCGCCAAGAAAGCCATGGCACTGTTGTATGAGGCCTTGGTCACTCCTTTGTACGGATTAAAGGTCTTGGCCTTTATCATCGGGGTCATTCTTTGGTTGATGGACCTGTTCATCTATCCTTTGTTCCTTGCAGAGCGATATTTCCTATTGGGGATCCTACAGGCCTTTTTTCCCTTGGTCATCAGCTTGGCCGTCTTTGAAAAGTTCAGGCCATTGGCCTATAATTATTTCAAGCTCTATGCAGCAGTATATATGCTGGTTCCCGCCTTCTTTTTGGTCAATGTCTTCGTCAACAACCTTTATACGGAGATCACTACCAACTTCTGGGGGAACCTCTTTGGTTTCGATTTTGGGAGTGAATTCTTTGCCTCCATCATTGAACTCGGGACCATTGGCTTTATTGTCTTGCTCAAATTTAAATTGTACCGAAGGGCGACCAGTTTTACCCTTCGATTGTTCACCGGTTAAATTGAAGTCTATGAAAACACCTTTTAAAAGTATTGTTCATGTGCTGCGGCTCAACCGTTTTGTGGTTCTTGCCGTGGTTATCGCCTCGGGTTTGGTCTGTATGGTTGCTATGGTCCTAGTGGGCAGGATATACCGTGAATCGTTGAACGGGGCCTTCGTGGTCAATGGGGAAGGGGAGGTCATACCGCTTTCCTGGGCCGAACAACGAGATCATCTGGAAGTGGAGGCCCTGGCCCATTTGGAACAGTTTCATAGGTGGTTTTATGGGGTGGATGCCGGCAGTTATGAGAAGAACATGGAGAGGGCCCTTTGGTTGGGTAATGCCTCCGTGGGTGCTGTCTACCAACAGAAAAAGGCAGACGGTTTCTATAACCGGTTGTTGCAATATTCCCTTGTGCAAGAGGTCATCAGAATCGATGCAGAGCTGGATTGGGATGGGACTTCCTTTGCCTTTAGGTCCCAATTGCATATACGGATCAATCGGGGAACCGTCACCGATACCTATGAACTGGTGACCTCGGGACATCTGATCCAAGTGGAACGGAATTTCCCCCATAATCCACATGGATTGTTGATCACTGATTTTTTTGAAAACTCACTTCGTAAACTTGAAACTCATGAAAACACAGAAGAATAAAATAGTTTTTGTTCTGGTACTGGTATGTATGGTACTCTTTATCACCATATATAGTATCGTCACTTTTGGAAAGCCAAAAAAGGAAAGCCTTGATGTGGGAAGGATCCCCATGCCGGATCTGGAGGACACTTCAGTGGAATTTGAATCCAAACTGGAAGCCGTGGAAGCCATCAAGGTGGAAAAACAATCCACGGCACCCCAAGTATATCCCGACCACATGGTGGATGATAAAGGGTATTTCAATCCAAATTATATGGAATATGAAAAGCAGCGGATCATAGACAGTGTCTTTGATACCAATGTCTTTACTGCGAAAAAAGTTTCTGTATCGGATGTAGATGAAATGCCCCAGTTGGAGGTTGTAAAAAAGGTAAGGGAAGATGACCAAAACATGGCAATAGGTTCCCCAAGGACGGAAACGGATCTGGGACTTGCACATCAACTGTTCTTTGCCTCCAATCCAAAAAGGAACCGTCCCGATGGAAATTTACCAACTGCCGCTGCGGCCAAGGTGTATGTGGATGGAGATCAAACCCTTCGGGACGGACAACGTTTGGACTTGCGACTCACACATGACTATGTTGTGGATGGAAACAGAGTGCCAGGAGGTACCCGCCTCTATGGCTTTGTAAAGATAAGGCCCAACCGGGTGATGGTGGAACTTACCCGATTGGGGACAACCCTTATGGATATGCAAGCCTATGATGCCCAGGATGGACAGGAAGGGATTTATGTGAAGAACCATCTGCGAGGTGAAGTGGTGGATCGGTCTTTGGAAGAGGGCCTTGGAGAGATCAATGTGCCGGGTGTGCCCCAGTTCAATGGGATCAAACGCATATTTCAGCGCGATCAACGTACCGTTAAGGTTCAGATTTCCGATCATTATCAATTCTTCTTAATACCTAGATCATGAAAACACTAAACGTCATCATTGCAGTAATGCTAATGGCCTATGGACACACCGTGTCGGGCCAAAAGGCCCTGGATACCATCCGTGCCAATTCACAAATGAACGTGGCCCTTTTTTTTTCCAGTCCCATCAAACAGGCTGTAACGGGAAACAGTAAAGCGATCTTTACCTATAACCGGGAAGAAGCTCAGTATTTTGGGCTGTTGCAGGCCACAGCCAACACCATTACTAACCTCTTGGTGATCACCATGGACGGACAAGCGTACGACTTCATGGTGGTCTATGGGGAACACTTGGCACAAACCCATTTTTTTGTGGACAAGGCGCATAGCATTGGCCAAGTACAGCAATTACCTGGTAAAAAAGGGGATTCCTTGGCTTCCCACACAGCTCGATTTCCTCTTTTAAGTGGATTGCTATCAAGTGATGGAAATGGTGCCTTGGCATCGGTACGAAGAAAGGGAATCCGATTGCGGTTGAAAAGGTTGGTCTACCGAAACGCTCAAGTATTTATGGTCGTAGAGGTGCGCAACCGATCAGGCATTGATTTTGAAGTAGGCACCCTTGAGGCCCTAAGGATAAATGGCAGCTTGAAACGGAGATCCTCGTATCAAGAAACCAAGTTGGAACCCCATTATATCTTTGAACGGCCCAAAATCATTAAAACCGGGACTTCCCAAGGATTTGTACTTGTGCTACCCAAATTTATCCTTTCCCCTAAGGAGCATCTAAGACTGATTCTCTTGGAAAGCCGTGGAAGCAGAAGGTTGGAGCTCAACTATTGACCTATCGATAAAGGGAAGTGGAATCCCTTTTTGGGTATACACTTTAACATGAAAACAAAATTTTGCCATAACAAAGGTTATAATGGTTACTAAGAAAGGAAATAAATTAGGAATGGCACACCTCAAGAAAAATGGAACTGGCTTCCAGCAGTATTAATACCAGAATCCAGTATTCTCTTCGTAGTGGCCTAATAGGATTGCGGGAACACTGAAAATCCGTATTGCTATTGGGAATGCACCCTTTTATATGCTAAATTGCTCTATTTGCCTATCATCCTTTGATCTGATTACTTCCTATCTTACGTTTTAACAACTGCGCATTGATGGCCACAATGATGGTGCTCAGGCTCATGAACACAGCACCGACGGCAGGGCCCATGACAAACCCTGAGGAATACAGTACACCGGCGGCCAACGGAATGGCGACCACATTGTAGGCCGTTGCCCAAATCAGGTTCTGGATCATTTTGTTGTAGGTGGCCTTGCCGAACAGGATGAGATTGGCAATATCCTTGGGGTTACTGTTGACTAAGATGATGTCGGCGGTTTCCGCCGCAACGTCTGTACCGGAACCAACGGCAATGCCCACATTGGCCTTTGCAAGGGCCGGGGCATCGTTCACACCGTCCCCGGTCATGGCCACGAACTCGCCCTTACGTTGGAGTTCTTCCACTATTTCCACTTTTTGGTGGGGCAACACTTCGGCATAGTAGCCATCCAAACCGAGTTTTTCGCTAACGGCCCTGGCCGTTTTTTCATTGTCCCCAGTGGCCATCAATACCTTGATGTCGTTCTTCTTGAATACTTGGATGGCCTCTTGGGATTCCGATCGTATCTCATCGGCCAGTGCAATGTATCCGGCCAGTTTTTCCTCGATCAACACAAATACCACGGTTTCGGCGGCATCGCTATAGGCGTCTTTGGGAATGGGAATGTTGTTGTCCCTTAAAAAACCGGGACTGACCACTTTTACCGGTTTGTCCTCCACGGTTGCCTCGACCCCTTTTCCAGTGATCGCATGAAAGTTCGAGGGATTGGGAATGGTGACCTTTTCCTCTTGGGCCCTTTTGATGATACCCACGGCAATGGGGTGTTCCGAGCTTTGTTCCAAGGCACTTGCCAGGCGAAGGACTTCATCCGGGGAATAGTTGTCATCGACCGATTGGATTCGGGTAACGCCAAAATCACCTTTGGTCAGGGTCCCCGTTTTATCAAATAACAAGGCCGATATCTTCCGGGATTCCTCAAAGGCGGTCCTGTTGCGGATCAATAGGCCGTTTTGGGCGGATACCGCGGTGGAAATGGCCACCACCAAAGGGATGGCAAGACCCAGGGCATGGGGACAGGCAATGACCATAACGGTCACCATGCGTTCCAGGGCATAAACAAAGGGGAAACCCAGGGCCAACCATACCGCCAGGGTCCCAAAACCAATGGCCAAGGCGATATAGGTTAACCATTTGGCGGCCCTATCGGAAAGGTTCTGCATTTTGGACTTGGTCTTTTGGGCCTCTTCCACCATCGTGATCACTTTGTTGAGGTAACTATCCTTGCCCGTGTGCTCCACTTTGATCTTTAAGGTGCTGTTGCCATTGACAGAACCGCCGATCACCTTGTCCTTTTCCTCTTTCTTTACAGGTTTCGATTCCCCCGTGAGCATGGATTCGTTCAGGTAACTGCTGCCTTCGACGATGGTACCGTCGGCTGGGACCTTTTCCCCCGGCTTGACCAGTATGATGTCATCTTTCAATACCGCTTCCAACGGTATGTCCTCTATGGTTTCCCCTTTGACACGGTGTGCTTCGGCAGGCATCATGCTGACCAACAACTGTAAGGCTTTTGAGGCACCAAGGACGCTCTTCATCTCTATCCAATGCCCGAGTAGCATGATGGCGATAAGGGTGGACAGTTCCCAGAAAAAGTCTTGGCCCTTCAGTCCGAATACGGTGGCCGTGCTATAGAAATAGGCTACGGAAATGGCCATGGAGATCAAGGTCATCATTCCCGGTGCACCCTGTTTTATTTCTGACCAAAAACCTTTCAAAAAAGGCCATCCCCCATAGAAATATACAATGGTGGAAAGCCCGAAAAGAAAGTAAGGGTTACCGGGAAGCAGGAATTCATACCCAAAAAAATCCTGGATCATGGGCGATAGGAACAAAATGGGTATGGTGAGTACCAGCGTTGTCCAAAATCGCTTTCGAAAGTCGGCGATCATCATTTTGTGGTGGTCATGACCCATTTGGCCATGTGCGGGGTTGTGCCCAGAATGGCCCCCAGGGCCATGGTCCATTTTGGAGTGGTCGGTCTTATCGTGGTTCATCCGTGAATGGTCGTGGTGTTGGTGCTTTTCCATCATCGGTTCTTTTTAAGGGTTATCGTAATTTTTTTCTCATTTTTTCAGAAATGTTTCCGGCATAGACGCCATAGGCATCCACCAGGATGCCCCTGATGCCATCTTTGGAGGATATGGCGTACAGCACGCTGTTGTCATCGGTGCTGCTCATCCCCTCAAAACGATGGGTCTGGTCGACCTTAAAGTCCTCCGGTCGAATTTCGATTTTAAGGGAAGCGCATTCCAGACAATGGGGCTTGAGATTAAAATCATAGGTATAGCCCTTTGCCTGTAAATCGGATATGGCTTCTGAAAGGGTATCATAATTTTTCATAGGGTTTCGATTTTGGGTTATTGTGATATAACCATTTGTTGTTACAATCTCCATTGATAAATCGTCGTTTTTACAACAGATCAGAATGTATTGTCCTGAAAATGCCCCAGCCATTTAAAGGACGAATGTCCTTACAAAGGGACAAACCAGGGCATAGTGCCCAAGGTGGAAAAAAAAATCAAATCAATAAAGTCCTGTGGAGGATAGGGAGGTTTCGTTCGACCCAAGGGGGGATATAGTCTTTAAAAGGAACAATGCTTTCCTGTAGCCCACCAAAGCTATCGGTATGGTAAAAAATGGAGGTATATGGAACTATGAGTGTATCGAAATCAAGGTCAAAAGATCGAACCATCAGGTCATCCTTGCCGAAATTGGCATAAGTAACGTTGCTACAGCAATTCTTTTGCTCCAAAGAACACTTCCTTAAGGGGCTTTTGGGGCTTTGAAGCTTTTGGTCGCAGGGTTTTGCCTTTCCTGTCACGGAAAAACTGACCAATTTGTTACAACAAAAATGGGCGTTGGAAGCAAAGGAAGTCGTACTGACCAATACGGAACAGGCTAGAAACAGGGATAATATTTTCGATATGGTTTGCTTCACCTATTAAAATTAAAAAAAATAGTACACCGATCATAAAACATATTGAAATCAATTCGATCTTAACTCACTCATACATTAGTAGTTTTTTGTATTCTGATAATGTGGATTGTTCCTGTTTCAAAAGTATGGGAACTACTTCTGAAAAAACATGATGGACATCATGTTTTGGATTGGGTGGAACAACTTCATATGCCCATTCGATTTCTGTTGCTTGGGCAACAGGTGAAGCTAAAGGTCAATGTGCCCGATCCACCGACAGGATGTGGTATGGGACAACCTTTGTGGCCCGGCCTAAGAAATTGGTATACCATATATTCCCTATGGAAGACAAAATAGCATAGCCCGTCCTTCCTTCATTTCTGACATAAGGCCGACCTGAAAAAGCCGTTATGTCATTGCTGGCCAGGGAACGTTTTGTCATACTATATGTAATTGAAAATCAAACCGATGATTTTGTGGGACCTGCTTAGGTTCAGGGCTGTGGAATGGCAAGGATTTTACATGAAATCGCCATAAAAAATATGTTAAATAAAATAGGGTTGTTAAAATTATTGTAGTTTTGTAATCGCATATGAAACTATTTTGGTTCAAAATATTATCTTGTTTCATGGCACTGAATGTGCTGGCCTCCACATTTTCCTTTGCGGTGGGGCAACACTATTGTGGTGAGGATCTTGTTGATTTTTCCTTCTTCGGTAAAGCGGAATCCTGTGGAATGGATGTGCAACAAGCTTCCGATTCGCATGAACATAATCTGCAAAAAAATGGATGCTGTGAAGATGAGACACTTTCTGTCCTCGGGCAGGAAGATCTTCTACTTTCAGTTGAAAATGTAAGTATAGGGGAGCATCAGTTCCTAATTGCCTTCACCTACAGTTACATCAATCTTTTTGAGGGATCACAGGAAAATATAGTTCCTGTCGTACATTACCCTCCGCCCCTTTTGGTCAAGGATATTCAGATTCTTGATCAAACTTTCCTTATTTAAGAGCATATCGATGACGTTTGGCCGTGCTATGGTTTTTGGCATGGCCCTAGGTATTTATTGCCTTTGGAACAATTTCACTATTTCCAACACAATAAACTCATGATATGCTCAATAAAATCATAAAATACTTTTTAGAGAACAAACTGGTGACCGTTCTCGTTTTAATAATGTTGGTTACCTGGGGGATTGTCACTTCCCCCTTCAATTGGAATACGGGCTTTCTTCCCAAAGACCCGGTGCCCGTGGATGCCATTCCCGATATTGGGGAAAACCAGCAAATTGTTTTCACGCAATGGCCCGGACGTTCGCCACAAGATATCGAGGATCAGATTTCTTATCCAATGACGACCTATTTACTGGGGATTCCAGGAGTGAAAACAATCCGTAGTTCATCCATCTTTGGATTTTCCAGTATCTATATCATTTTTGATGATGATGTGGAATTTTATTGGTCGCGTTCCCGGATCCTGGAAAAATTGAATTCACTTCCCACGGGTCTGTTGCCCGATGGCGTTACCCCGACTTTGGGTCCCGACGCCACGGCATTGGGACAGGTATATTGGTATACCTTGGAAGGAAGGGACAAGGATGGCAATCCTACGGGAGGATGGGATCTGCACGAGATACGGACCGCCCAGGATTTTTATGTGAAATATGGATTGAATGCCGTGGACGGGGTGTCCGAAGTGGCTTCGATCGGGGGTTATGTCCAAGAATATCAAGTGGATGTAAATCCGGATGCCCTAAAGGCCTATAATATCCCCTTATACAAGGTCATGGAGGCCGTACGGAAGTCGAACAGGGATGTGGGCGCCAAGACCATTGAAGTCAATCAAGCAGAATATTTGGTCAGGGGCTTGGGATATGTCAAAAATACGGAAGACATAGAAAAGGCGGTGGTTGCCGTATTTGACAATGTCCCGGTTCGGATCAAGGATATTGGGGTGGTCAGCTTGGGACCGGCCACACGAAGGGGCGTGCTCGATAAAGGGGGCGCCGAAGTGGTAGGTGGCGTAGTGGTCGCCCGTTATGGTTCCAATCCCTTGGCGGTCATCAATAATGTGAAGGACAAGATCAAGGAAATCGCACCCGGATTGCCCAAGAAGACCTTGGCCAATGGTGTGGAAAGCCAATTGACCGTGGTCCCGTTTTATGACCGGACACAGCTCATCCACGAGACCATAGGCACTTTGGAAAATGCCCTGTCGCACGAAATACTGATCAGCATCATCGTTGTACTGGTACTTGTCCTCAACTTGAGGGCCTCTGTGATCATATCAAGTCTATTGCCCGTCGGGGTGCTAATGACCTTTATTGTCATGCAATATGCCGGGGTAGATGCCAATGTGGTCGCGCTTTCCGGAATAGCCATTGCCATAGGGGTGATGGTGGACGTGGGGATCGTGTTCGTCGAGAACATTATCCGACATTTGGAAATGCCCGAGAACCATGGTGCCAAGGGCAAGGAACTCATTCAGGTAATATATAGGGCAACCGTGGAAGTGGCCTCGGCAATTACCACCGCATTGGCGACCACTGTCGTGAGCTTTGTGCCTGTCTTTGCCATGCAATCGGCAGAAGGGAAGTTATTTAGGCCCCTGGCCTTTACCAAGACCTTCGCCCTGTTGAGCGCCTTTGTACTGGGAATCGTTGTACTGCCTGCCTTGGCCCATTTTGTACTGGGGGTGGATTATGACAAGAAACGGGTGCGACGATTTTGGTCCATTCTATTGATATCCACTGGGCTTATTTTTGCATTCTATGCCCAGATGTGGTTGCCATTGGTCATTTCACTCATTGGGTTGAACAATTTGATGGAACCCAAATGGCCGGAGCACTATAAATCGTTTCCCAACTATATCAATTTGGGATTGACCGTTTTTATCGCCTCGTTCTTCCTGACCGAGGAATGGATGCCCTTGGGACCCCAAAACGGTATTGTGGTCAACTACTTTTTTGTGTTGTTCCTAGTGGGCATTATCCTGGCCGCTTTGATGGGAATCGTACATTTCTATACCCCGGTCCTAAAGTGGTGTCTGGAAAACAAGGGAAAGTTCATGCTCATCCCATTCGTGACCCTGTTTTTTGGGGTATTGGTTTGGCTGGGGTTCGATAGCACCTTTGGAATCGTGGCCAAAGGCTTTGAATCGGTAGGTTGGAAAAGTGTCAGACAGACCTCGGGATGGCAGGCAGCTTCCAAGAGATTCCCGGGAATAGGGTCCGAGTTCATGCCATCGCTCAATGAAGGTTCGTTCCTGTTGATGCCGACATCCATGCCGCATTCAGGGGTGGAATACAACAAAAGGGTGGTTGGACAGTTGGATATGCTCTTGGGAAGCATACCCGAAGTGGACTTGGTTGTCGGTAAACTCGGTCGCGTTGAATCCGCACTGGACCCTGCACCCATTTCCATGTATGAGAACATCATCAACTATAAACCTGAATTCATTGTGAATGAAGACGGACATAGGGTCCGTTATAAAGTAGATCGAAAGGACAGGTTCATTACCCAGCATAAAGACACTTTGACCAATGAGGAGGCCTTGCAGCGAGGGATTGCCGAGAAGGACCTGATCGTGGATGAGGACGGTGAGTTTTTCCGAAACTGGAGGCCCCATATCAAATCCCCCAACGATATCTGGGATGAGATCGTAAAGGTCACCAAGATCCCGGGCATAACCTCTGCTCCCAAATTACAGCCCATTGAAACCCGGTTGGTGATGCTGCAGACCGGAATGCGCGCTCCCATGGGGATCAAGGTTTTTGGGCCCGATTTGAAGACCATCGAGGATTTTGGGATGCAATTGGAAGGTATCTTGAAGGAAGTTCCTTCGGTCAAGGCAGAAGCCGCATTCGCCGATAGAATAGTCGGCAAACCTTATTTGCACCTCAATATCAACAGGGACGGGATATCCCGATATGGTTTGAACATTGAAGATGTGCAGCAAAGCATCGAAACAGCGATCGGTGGGATGAAAATCACCTCCACCGTTGAAGGTAGGGAACGTTTTCCCGTGCGGGTGCGCTACCCGAGGGAATTGAGGGACGACCCGGAATCGTTGAAGAAAATTTTGATTCCCACACCGGTAGGGGCGCAAATTCCCTTATCCCAAGTGGTGGATTTTGAATATGTCCGCGGGCCTCAGGCCATCAAGAGCGAAAACACCTTTTTGGTAGGCTATGTGCTTTTTGATAAACGGGACGGTTTTGCGGAAGTCGATGTGGTGAACGATGCCCAGGAAGCCATCCAGAAAAAAATCGATGCAGGTGAATTAACGGTCCCCGCGGGAATAAGCTATAAGTTTTCAGGGAGTTATGAGAACCAAATCAGGGCAGTGAAAAGACTGTCCATTATCATACCGATCAGTTTGATCGTTATTTTCTTGCTGCTGTTTTTTCAGTTCAAGACGGTCATCGCATCCTCCATCCATTTTTCCGGGGTTTTTGTTGCTTTTGCGGGAGGTTTCATAATGCTCTGGCTCTATGGTCAGGATTGGTTCATGAATTTTGCCATTTCAGGGGTCAACATGCGGGATCTGTTCCAAATGCACACGATCAATTTAAGCGTTGCGGTTTGGGTTGGTTTTATCGCACTTTTCGGTATTGCCACCGATGATGGTGTCATCATGGGTACGTACATCCACCAGGTTTTTGAGGAAAAGAACCCTCAAACCGTACCGGATGTAAGAGCGGCGGTTTTGGAGGCAGGGAAAAAGAGGGTCCGTCCCGCCATGATGACGGCCGCCGTGGCCATCATCGCCCTTTTGCCGGTGCTGACCTCGACCGGAAAAGGGGCCGACATTATGATTCCCATGGCCATCCCGACTTTTGGGGGAATGGCCATACAGATCATGACCATGTTCGTGGTCCCGGTACTCCAAGCCTATTGGAGGGAAACAGTCATTAAAAATCGCAACAAAGCATTGAAAAAAATACAGTAAAATGAAAAAGGTAGTGACCATTATATTTATCTTGACAAGTATCCTATCCAATGGCCAGACCTTGGAGGACTACTTTGAGATTGCTGCTGGGAACAACCCGGGGCTGCTTTCACAGTACAAAGATTTTGAGGCGGCGTTACAAAAGGTACCGCAGGTGAAGGCTTTACCAGATCCAAACCTGTCCTTTGGGTACTTCATCTCCCCGGTCGAAACCCGGGTAGGGCCCCAAAAGGCAAGATTTTCACTGACCCAGATGTTTCCTTGGTTTGGAACCTTAAAGGCCCAAGGTGATGCCGCTGCACTTATGGCAGAGGCCAAGTACCAGTCTTTTTTGGATGCCAGGAACAAACTTTATTACGAGGTTTCAGCAGCTTATTTTCCATTGTACGAACTTAAGGAGTGGGTACGGATCGAAGAGGACAACATCGCCATCCTGGAATCCTACAAGACGGTTTCCAATACGAAATTCAAAAATGGCTTGGGATCATTGGTCGATGTCTTAAGGGTGGACGTGCTTTTAAAGGAAGCCCGGACGAATCTGGGTATCCTTAAACATAAGGAAATCCCCCTTTTGGCGTCCTTCAATAAACTATTGGACCGTAAGGAAGATGAACAAATAATCGTTCCTGAGACCCTTGGGGTCAATGTACTGCCCATTGATTATGTCAAAGATTCCTTGGTAGTGGACCATCCGCTCTTGAATTCCCTGGAATTAAAAGTCAAGGCTGCAGCGGCATCCGAAAGGGCAGCCCTTAAACAAGGCCTGCCAAAAGTGGGGGTCGGACTGGACTATGTAATGGTCGATAAGCGTACCGACATGGTGGTTCCCGATAACGGCAAGGATGTATTGATGCCCATGGTTACCTTGAGCCTGCCCCTATTCAGGGGTAAGTACAGGGCAGCCGAAAAAGAGGCCCAATTGATGCAGGAAAGTTATTCCCTGCAAAAAAAGGAAATCACCAATACATTGAAGACCAATTATGAAATGGCCGTTTTTGACATAAGGCAGCAGACCGATCTGATTTCCCTCTTTGATGAGCAGATCATGGAATCGGAACAAGCACTCAATCTGTTGTTCACTGCCTATGGGAATTCCGGGAAGGACTTCGAGGAGGTGTTGCGAATGCAGCAACAGTTGTTGAAGTATACTAAATTGAAAATAAGCGCATTGACGCAGTATGAAATAGCGTTGGCCAAGTTTAACTATATCACGGCAAAAAAATAATCAGATGAAATCAGAAACACAAAAAATAGTAAAAATAGCCTTGTCCACCCTGGTTCTTGGACTTTTGCTGGGTTGGCTATTGTTCGGAGGCTCGAAGGGCAATGCCACGGAGGAACACCAACATGCTTCGGAAGTATCGGAAGAAACCACTTGGACCTGCTCGATGCATCCGCAGATCAGACAGCCGGAACCGGGAGATTGCCCCATTTGTGGGATGGACTTGATCCCTTTGGAAAATGACAACGGTTCGGAACTGGACCCCATGGCCGTTAGCATGTCGAAAACCGCCATGCAGCTTGCCAATGTCACTACGGAAATCGTGGGCAAGACCGCCCCGGTCAAATTGATCAATCTTAATGGCAAGGTGGAAGCGGACGAACGATCGATCTATTCCCAATCTTCCCATATTCCCGGCAGGGTGGAACGGCTAATGGTGAATTTTACAGGGGAGTATATCAAGCAGGGGCAGATCATCGCCTATATTTATTCCCCTGACCTGGTCACTGCCCAAGAGGAACTTTTTGAAGCAAGAAAGGTAGCGGACACCCAACCGCAGTTTTTTAATGCCGCCAAGGAAAAATTAAAAAACTGGAAGCTTTCCGACAACCAAATCGCACAGATACTTCAATCCGGGACCGTTAAGGAGGAATTGCCGATACATGCCGATGTTTCAGGCTACGTTACCGAAAAAATGGTAAACCTTGGCGACTATGTCAACAAGGGCAAGGCATTATATCAAATTGCCAACCTGAACAGCGTTTGGGTATTGTTCGATATTTATGAGTCCGACATGCCCTGGGTAAGGAAAGGCGACGAAGTGGTCTTTACCATACCCTCCCTCCCGGGCGAAAATTTCAAAGGCAGGATTTCCTATATCGACCCGGTGATCAATCCCATGACAAGGGTTGCCAAGGCCAGAATCGAGATCGGGAACACCGGTTTAAGGTTAAAGCCGGAAATGTTCGCTTCCGGAACCGTAAAAGCAAAACAGCCCATTGCATCAGAAGCGATAACCATTCCTAAGTCGGCAGTGATGTGGACCGGGGAACGTTCTGTGGTATACATCAAGAATACCACATCCAATGGGGTGAATTTTGTGTTGCGCGATGTCACCTTGGGACCATCGTTGGGAAATGGTTTCATTGTCAAGGAGGGGCTGCAAGAAGGGGATGAGATCGCGGTAAACGGGACCTTTAGTATCGACGCGGCGGCCCAATTGGCCGGGAAACCGAGCATGATGAATCCTGAAGGTGGGCCCGCCATGACGGGACATAACCACGGAGGCATGAAGATGGGGGATGACAAGGGTACAGGCGGTAGCGATCATTCGGAAATGGATATGGGGGATCCCGGCTTGGAAAACAAAATAGACCATTCCGATATGAATCAGCGAATGACGGCGACAGCGACTTTTAAAAACCAATTGAAACAGGTGTTGAGCGCCTACTTGGAGTTAAAGGATGCCCTTGTCAATGATAATGGTACCAAGGCAAATGCCGCTGCAAAAAAAGTGTTGTCGGCCTTGGAACATGTGGATATGAAACAATTGACGGACAAGAAGGCGCACGGCCATTGGATGACGATATCGAAGGAAATCTCCAGTTCGGCGAATTCCATTTCAAAGATATCGGATGTCAAGGCGCAACGCAACCATTTTAAACAACTGTCCGCCCATTTATCCAATGGTATCAAGCTTTTTGGGGTGGATCAAAAGATATACGAACAGTTTTGCCCGATGGCCGATAACGACAAAGGTGCCTATTGGTTGAGTACGACCAAAGAGATCAAAAACCCCTATTTCGGAGAGGCTATGTTGACCTGCGGTGAAATCACCGATGAAATGTAATTGAACAAATGTAAATGAATGAATGATGAAAATATTGAAATCTAAAATCTTGTTTTTTGTCCTAACTGCCTTGACGACCCATGTTTTTGGGCAAGTGGGGACAAATGGTGAGGACAGAAAAGAGGAAGGTAGACCCGTTCGGGAATACAATCTTGTACTGGAACAGAACAAATTGACCCTCGGTGGGGTCACTGCCGATGCAATGACCATCAACGGAAGTATTCCGGGACCGGTCTTGGAATTCAACGAGGGTGACCTCGCCCTGATCAACGTGACCAATAAGATGGATGTGGAAACCTCCGTACACTGGCATGGATTGATCTTGCCCAATTTTTATGACGGGGTTCCCTATTTGACCACACCGCCCATAGAACCTGGCACAACTTTCCAATATCGGATTCCGATCAACCAATCAGGTACCTATTGGTACCATTCCCACACCATGCTACAAGAGCAAAAGGGGGTGTATGGCTCGATATTGATCCATCCCAAGGAAAAGACGTTGGACTACGATAAGGATTTGGTCGTGGTGCTTTCCGATTGGACGAACGAAAAGGCCATGAACGTGCTCCGAAACCTTAAACGGGGAAACGAATGGTACCAGGTCAAAAAAGGGACCGCGGTGCCCTTGAGTAGGGTCATCAAGGAAGGTGCACTAGGTGCACAGCTCAAATTTTGGCGAGATCGTATGGAGGGAGCGGATATTGCGGATATCTACTACCCCGCATTTTTGACCAATGGGAAAACATTGGCCGAATACCCTGATTTCAAACCAGGGGAAAAAGTGCGGCTCCGGTTCGTCAATGCCTCTGCCTCCACCTATTATTGGATGGATTTCGGTGGCGGTAACCCCATGGTGGTTTCCGGGGATGGTGTCGATGTGGAGCCTGTTTCCAAAAGTCGTTTTCTTTTTGGCATTGCCGAGACCTATGATGTCATCGTGACCGTTCCTGAAGGCACTTTGGAGGTAACGGCCACGGCACAGGACGGCTCCGGGCATACTTCGTTGCATTTAGGGCAGGGAACGCTTTTTCCCGCAACGACCATCGATAGGCCCGACAAAGTGGCGATGATGAAACAAATGGCCCAAATGGACATGAAAATGGGAGCTCCGGCAATGGCCGGCAACAAGAAGAAAAATACACCCGAATATTTGATGCAAAAGTATGGGATGCAGATGGACATGAAGGATGGCAGCATGGATATGGGTATGCACAATGGGATGTCGATGGATAAGACCGAAATGAGCGGTCAAAAGGATAAACCCATTGCGAAGATGGATGATAAAAGGCCTATGAATGCGAATGAAGATCATAGGCACATGGAGATGGATAAAAAGATGGGGGATATGGCAGGAATGGAAAAGGATTCAACGTCAATGAAATCCACCGGACATAAGGATAAGATGGAAGACCCTATGGTTCAGACTATGCCAATGATGCAGAAAGACACTTCAGCTTTTGATTACGATACCCGTAAAACGTATTTCAACTATGATTTCTTAAAAGCAAAGGAAAGTACTACCTATAATGCCGATCTGCCCGTCAATGACATTCTGTTGAACCTGACGGGAAATATGCAACGGTATATCTGGAGTATGAACGGTGTGCCACTTTCAGAAACCGATAAGATCAAGATCAAAGGTGGGGAAGTAACCCGGATCACCCTCAACAACCTGACCATGATGCACCATCCGATGCACCTCCATGGGCATTATTTCAGGGTCATCAATGAGAATGGTGAAAAGTCACCCTTGAAACATACGGTCAATGTGCCGCCCATGCAGAAAGTGGTCATCGAATTTTATAATGAAGAGTACGGGGATTGGTTTTTCCACTGTCATATCCTCTATCACATGATGGGGGGCATGGCCCGGGTTTTCAGTTATGATACCCCAAGGGATGTGAGGATGAAGGATTTTCCTGTTCAAAAGTTGGTAGATGAAACTGACCATTATTATGCTTGGGGTGCTGCCAGATTGGGTTCCAATTTTAATGAACTCTTCCTTGTTTCAAGTAATATCAGGAATGAATTTGGGGTACGGGCAGAATTTGACTACGACCAAAATGCCGAGGTGGAATTCAATTATAACAGGTATCTCAATGACTGGGTACGGGTCTATGCAGGGGTGAACACGGAAACCTCCATCCCTGATTCCTATGACCGCTTCAATACAGTGGGACTGATAGGGGTCAAGTATTTTACCCCATACCGCTTTAATATGGATGTGAGTATGGACCACCAGCTGCGTCCAAGAATAAGGTTGGATAGGGAACTATTGCTTTTTCCAAGGATTTTCCTCGAGGGGGAATATGAATATCGGGCCGATTTTGGATGGGTCAACGATTTGGGGAATTCATCCTATGAAAGTGAGACCCAATGGCTGGTAGGGGCCTCCTATATCCTTTCACGTAATTTTTCAATCCAGGCCAACTACAACAACCGATATGGTTGGGGCGGAGGCCTGCTAGCCCGTTTTTAAATGGTAGAATACAAAAAAAATAGCCTGAGTTTGACCCGGATCGCTGCATTGGGTGCCATCTTTTATTTGATCATGGATATCGGGATCCATTGGGGGTCCTAAAAAATCTACGAAAGGAAATCGGTGCAAATCCCATTATCCTCATTACGGCCCTTGTGCTGGATGTACTGGTGTTGGGCGTCTTTATTTGGTCAAAGGCGGGTAGTGACCCCTTGGTGGTCATCGTTGCCCTTGCATTGATGGTGCTTATTTTTTTCGGGGAACGATTTTTTTTGGGGAAAAAGCGTACGGTCGAGGAAGAATAAGGGCTGAGTGCCTGCGTGGGAGAAATGGAAAATTAGATGAAAAAATTAAAATAGTAACAATAATAGGGGATAATACAAAAATGCTTACCCCGGGCAATCAAAACGAGGAATTAATCTTAAAATCAATTACAATGAAAAGAACAACAGTTACATTAAGTACAATTGCCATTGCGCTTTTGACCATTACCGTGATTTCCTGTAAGGACGGTAAGAAGGAAACAAATGACAAGGAAGGAGCCCATATGGAGATGGGAACGGAAGAGGGCCATCACCATGAGAGCTCTGCGGGGGAAATGGACCACGGGACCATGGACCATGATATGGGTTCGTCCGATGCACAGGGCACATCTGTGATCGATAGCTACCTCCAACTGAAGGATGCCCTGGTGGCGGACAATAAGGATGAAGCGGCCAAATCGGGCCAAGCCTTGGCCAGTGCCTTGGGCAGCTTTGATATCAGCGGATACGATGAACAGCAACAGAAGGAGCTGTCCGATATCATTGAAGTGGCCAAGGAACATGGGGAGCATATCGCCAAAAGTGATATCGGTCACCAACGGGAACACTTTGAGGGACTGGGCAAGGATATGGTCGATTTTATTGCCATAACCGGGACTTCCAAAACCTTGTACCAACAATTCTGCCCCATGTACAACAACAACCAAGGAGGAACGTGGCTCAGCGCAAGTAGCGAAATCCAGAATCCATTTTTTGGAAGTAAGATGTTGACCTGTGGTAAGGTGCAAAAGGAAATCAATTAAATGAAAGTACTGAAAATCATAGCATTGGTAGTGCTGTTGGGATTTGTGGGCATCCAGTTTGTGCCCACAGATCCCAACTTGAGCGATGTGGTTCCCGATACGGACTTCATGTCGGTGAACCAGGTTGCCAAGGATATCGAACACGATTTGCGGGTATCTTGCTATGATTGCCACAGTAACAACACCCAATACCCGTGGTACAATAAGGTCCAACCCATCGCCTGGTTTTTGGAAGAACACATCAAAGAGGGAAAGGAAGAACTCAATTTCAATGAATGGGGCGACTATTCGGATCGAAGAAAAAGGAGCAAACTAAAGTCCATCGCAAGTCAGATCGAAGACGATAAGATGCCCCTATCTTCCTATACCCTGATCCATAAGGATGCAAAATTATCGGTGGAAGAGAAAGAACGGATATTGACCTTGGTAAATGATCTAATGGAAGAATTGGATAATTGAAAATGACATGGAAATTACCCTAAAACCGGGACAAACGATATTGCTATTGTTGTTGGTCATGTCCGGTTACTATGAATGAGGAAATAAAGTCCTGAAAGGGAGGGGAACACCCAAAGTTGATTGGTTGGTGAGTTAGTTAGTTAATCGTTCCCTTCCCTTGTCAGGCACTAATGGAAAAAAAGGATGAAAGATTGTTGTCGTGACAATGGACCTGTGCAGCCGAAAAAGGCCATTTTAAAAAAATGGTTGGACCATATCCTGTATGGGATCGTCATTTCGATTGTCCTGGGAGCCTTTATCATACAATATATACTAACCTAAACAATGTTAAAACAAACTAATGAAACGTATTACTTTACAGATTTTTCTAATGGCCGTATTTCTCACAGGGACAAGCTTTGGCCAAACAAACCCTAACAAGGAAAACCTAGACCAGGACAGGGCCGCTGTGCTGAGGATTTTGGAAAGCTATAAAGAAGCACTGCAAAATTTGACCACGGAAGGTACCTTGGAGCTTTTTGCGGAAGATTCCGAAGTTTTTGAATCCGGGGGCGTGGAAGGCACCTATCAACATTATCTCGACCATCATATAGGTCCAGAACTTGGACATTTCAACAGTTTTAGGTTTTCGGATTATACCATTGAAGTGAAGGTGGAGCTACCCTTTGCCTTTACTACGGAAAGCTATGTCTATACCATTGGCCTAAAATCGGAAAATGGAGGTGAGGGCAAAACGATCAGCAGAAAAGGGGTTGCCACCACCATCCTTAAAAAAACGGATGGGGATTGGAAAATTGTAAAGATGCATAACTCCTCACGGAACAACGGGAAGAACTAATGGTCGGAAGAAAAACATCGATGAAGGTCAGAAAGATACATAGATATCTTGGCCTATTTATTGGGATCCAGTTCCTAATGTGGACCATCAGTGGACTATATTTTAGTTGGACGGACATTGACGAGATCCATGGAGATCAATTCATCAAGGAGCATCCGGACCAGTCAGAATTTGGGAATTTAATTGCTCCCAATGGACACGGGAACGTTAAAATCAAATCTTTGGAAATGAGAAATATAGGGGGAAGTCCCTATTATTGGATCAATGGCGGGGTTTTGATGGATGCACAAACGGGGGAGATCAAAAAGGGTATCGATGAACAACAGGCCTTAGCCGTTGCTTCACAGTATATGTTGCCCGAACTTAAGGTCAAAAGTGTTGAAAGACTCACCCAAACAGGTGGGCAGCACGAGTATCGTGGACGTCCATTACCGGCCTATGTGATCACCTATGAAACGGATGAAAACCTTAAAGCGTATGTCTCAGAGACCGATGGGTCGTTTCAACGTGTAAGGCATCGGTCCTGGAGATGGTTCGATTTTTTGTGGATGACCCATACTATGGACTATGAGGGACGGGACGATTTTAACACCATGGTTTTACGGATTTTTTCCCTGATGGGATTGATTACCGTTTTGAGCGGATTCTTGTTGTGGTATGTCAGCTCACCAACGATCAGAAAATTATGGAAAAGGCGATAGTTCAAACACATTGACATATTATTTGGCAAAGGACTCCTTAGGAGCAAATAGTTGACTATTGTGCCAGTTGAACCATTTTTGGAAAAATGAGCGAACTTAGGAGGCAAAGACGAAAGAAAAAAAGGGGGCTGGCGAAAAAGAAACGGGATCCGGCCAAGAATAGAAAGGAAAAAAGAAAGAAAATCCTTGGCATATTGGCCTTGATATTGATCGTTATATTGGCAGTGGTCGTCATTTTTTTGAAGGCCCTGTGGAAATTCACTGCATGATATGGAAGTTGGGTCCAGTAAATCGAAAGATGTGTTGTACATCAAAAACATGGTCTGTCCGAGATGCATCATGGCCGTCAAAGGTATTTTGGACGATGAGGGCATTCCCTATATGAATGTGTCGTTGGGTGAAATAACCCTCAATGGGAAAATCACGCCTGAAAAACGGGAAGGTCTCAACGAACGACTTGAGAAAATTGGATTTACGATCATCAACGATCGTAAAGGTCAGTTGATAGAACAGATCAAAAACCTAGTGATTGAGGCGATACACTACACCGGACCCATGGAAAAGGTCAAATGGCCCGAATACCTTTCCGATGGATTGCATCTTGACTATAAGTATCTTAGTTCGCTGTTTTCCGCGGTGGAAAGCATTACCTTGGAGCAATATATCATCAACCAAAAGATTGAAAAGATTAAAGAGTTTCTTGTTTATGATGAATTGGGCTTAAAAGAAATAGCGTTTCAATTGGACTATAGCAGCGTTGCCTATTTAAGCAACCAATTTAAAAAAGTTACTGGAATGACACCTACACAATTTAAGAAAAGTGCCATACAAAATAGAATATCGCTTGATGATATTTAACCTCTACCATTAAGGGCGCAATACCTTTCCAAGGAACCAGCCTCCTAAACGCTATTTAAAAAACACCTTTCTTCGCAAATGGGTCAAGGTTTGTTTTTTTTCAAACAACGCCCTTATACAGAAAGTGTTACTTTTCCCATACGTGTTGGAACCAACATTGTTGATTCTAGGTGTAAAATTGTTAAAATAAAAAATGATCACAACATGAAAAGAAGATACCAAATAGAAGGAATGACTTGTGATGGCTGTAGGGGGCACGTTGAAGAAACTCTTTTCAATGTGGCCGGTGTAGCCGATGTAGCGGTCGATCTAAAAAACGCAGAAGCTACAGTGGAGTCGCAATTTGAGGTCCCCCTTGAAAAGCTACAAAAAGCATTGGAAAATAAGGGGGGTCATTATAAAATACAATCGATGAACAAAGCCAATTGAACCGATATACGATAACTGGGACAGATAAATTGTCAGGCCTACAATTGGAATGGAACAATACAATACTCGAAAGTCAAGGAATAATCACAATAACCAGATAAAATTTGCACAATGGAAGATAGTCAAAGAAAATCCAATAATTATTTAAAGTTTTTTGCGATGATTGGTACTTCAATGGTCGCCATGTTTTTTTTAATGTACACCCACTCATATCAAATCATTGATCACTTTTGGTATAGTGAGACTAGATTTTTCATGACTTTGATCATGGGGGGATCGATGATCATTATTATGCTGCTATATATGCTACAGATGTATAAAGACCGACGCAAGAACATGTCAATATTAGCCTTGGGTGTTTTGTTGATTGCAGGTGGGATATGGCTGGTCAGGAGTCAGGTTACCGTATCAGGAGTAGACTACATGGAAGGAATGATACCCCATCATTCCATTGCTATTTTGACCAGTGAACGTTCTCAAATAAAAGATGTCAGGGTACGGGAGCTTGCCAATGAAATTATCAAGGCACAACGCAGGGAGATAATGGAAATGCAGTGGTTGATAAACGACATCAAGGAAAATGGAATAGTGGAAACCGAAGCAGGAAAAGAAAAGCGGCCTATTCCTAAATTCGAGGGATCTCTTAGGGAAGAAACAAAGAATCTGGCCGAATGAGAGGCGATTATTTACTACCAATGTTCTTGTTTTGCCCCAAGTTCACTACAATGGTTTGTCCTATCGAATATATTCTAAACTGATCGGGGCAAATTCTCCAAAAAAGATTGACGTGGGCGAACCTGATTTCATAGATGTTGCCGAATTCTATAAACCACTCACCAATTATAAGTACTTGACGAGGAAAGATAAAAGTTGATTTTTCGGAAAATTCTACAACTCTTTCAGTAAATAACGTAACAGTCCATTTTAGGTCTATTCTGAAATTTGTACCATACAAATTGGAGTAGAAAATGGATGCAATCGATATTATTGAGGACACCGAAAGGAAAGCGAAGACGGTGTCAAAAAAATCTTTCCCGGTCACTGGAATGACCTGTGCTGCCTGTGCATCCAGCGTGGAATCCATGCTGGGCCATACGGAAGGGGTCTACAATGCCAGTGTCAACTTTGCCAACAGTACGGTCCTTGTGGAGTATGACAGTGCTATGGACCTAAGCGATCTTCAAAATGCGGTACGTCAAATCGGTTATGATATAATTGTGGATGCCGAGGATCCTACCGAAGTACAGGAAGAGCTTTCGAAAAAGCATTATGTATCCATAAAAAAGCGAACCCTTTGGTCCGCTATTTTGACACTTCCCATTTTCCTTCTGGGGATGTTTTTTATGGATTGGGTCCCGGGTAGGTGGATTTCATTGGTACTTGCCGTTCCTATCCTGTTCTGGTTTGGCCGAAACTTTTTCATAAATGCCTTCAAACAGGCCAGATTCGGTAAGGCCAATATGGATACCTTGGTCGCACTCAGTACGGGCATTGCCTTTTTGTTCAGTGCATTCAATACCTTTTTTCCTGAATTTTGGCTCAGTAAAGGCATGGAACCCCATGTATATTATGAGGCGGCCACAGTGATCATCACCTTTATTTCATTGGGGAAATTATTGGAAGAAAAGGCGAAATCAAATACATCCTCCGCCATAAAGAAATTGATAGGGTTGCAGCCCAAGACCTTAAAGGTGATAGCAGATGGGGAGGAAAGGGAAATCCCTATTTCTTCGGTCAAGGTAGGTCAAACGATATTGGTCAGACCGGGAGAGAAAATCCCTGTGGATGGAACGGTGTCCAAAGGAAGTTCCTATGTTGATGAAAGTATGATCACAGGCGAACCCGTCCCTGTAGAAAAGACAAAGGATGAAAAAGTTTTTGCCGGTACCGTAAACCAAAAAGGAAGCTTTCAGTTTGTAGCTGACCGGGTGGGAGGGGAGACCCTTTTGTCCCAGATCATCAAGATGGTGCAGGAAGCACAGGGGAGCAAAGCGCCCGTACAAAAATTGGTGGACAGGATTGCCGGTATTTTTGTTCCTGTGGTAATGACGATTTCACTGGTGACATTTATCACCTGGATGTTCCTGGGAGGTGAGGACGCTTTTACCCATGCACTGTTGACCGCAGTTGCCGTATTGGTAATAGCTTGTCCCTGTGCGCTGGGTTTGGCAACCCCCACGGCCATCATGGTGGGAATCGGCAAGGGGGCCGAACACAATATTCTCATCAAAGATGCGGAAAGCCTGGAGTTGGGTTACAAAGTGAATGCCATTGTCCTGGATAAAACGGGTACCATAACTGAAGGAAAGCCTGTGGTGACCGATATGGTCTTTGCGGACCATGTGACCGATCACAGGGCCCTGGAGCAAATTTTATATGCCATGGAAGGACAGTCCGAACATCCCTTGGCTGAAGCCGTGGTCTCCTTTTTAAAAAATAGAAAGGTAAATCCGGTCGAAATTTTGAACTTCAATAGTATTACAGGAAAAGGTGTTCGCGCTGAGGCATTGGATGGAACCCAATACCTTGTGGGCAATCATAAGTTGATGGTCGAAAAAGGAATCGCCATGGATGACAACCTGGGGCACATGGTCGAAGGGTTAGAGCAGGAGGCCAAAACGGTCATATACTTTGGCGGTGGAGGCAAGGTGAAGGCGATTTTGGCCATTATGGATAGTATAAAGGAATCCTCAAAGGAAGCCATACGGGAAATGCAGGGGAATGGTATGGAAGTTTACATGATGACCGGTGATAACAAGATGACCGCCGAAGCCGTATCACAACAGGTGGGTATCAAAAGCTATGAAGCCGAAGTACTCCCATCAGAGAAAGCTGATTTTGTGAAAAGGCTTCAAGAAAGTGGAAAGGTGGTCGCCATGGTGGGCGATGGTATCAATGATTCGCAGGCACTTGCCCAAGCAGATGTCAGTATCGCGATGGGCAAAGGGTCCGACATTGCCATGGATGTCGCGAAAATGACCTTGATCACCTCTGATTTAAATGCCATTCCCAAAGCGTTGAAGCTCTCCCATAAGACCGTTATAGGTATAAGGCAAAATCTTTTTTGGGCCTTTATATACAATATCATTGGAATTCCTATAGCTGCAGGGCTGCTGTATCCGATCAATGGATTTTTGTTAGATCCGATGATCGCTGGTGCCGCTATGGCTTTTAGCAGTGTATCGGTCGTATTGAACAGTTTGAGGCTTAAAACGATTAAACTATAGTAATCTTCTAATTTAAAATCGATGAACATGAGTACATTACAATTCAAATCAAATATTAAGTGCAGTGGGTGTGCCAATACCGTAAAACCATTTTTGGATAAGGTGGATGGCGTGACCGATTGGTCTGTTGACTTTGCCTCCCAAGACAAATTGTTGACCGTACAGACTACAAGTGCTACGGAAGAGGAAATCACTTCTGCTGTTGAATCGGCTGGATATCATTTGACCAAGAAATAAAGGAATGTCCAGAAGAATATATTAAATGGTTCGAATAGGGTTGGGGGTTACCTTAATCCTATTCGGGTTGTATAAGTTTATTGGATTTTCTACACAACTTCGGTATAGGCATGGTCATTGGTAGTATTGAAAACATCGCAAGATTCAGGTATCACTGCAATCAAAACCTCTAAACTTGATTGTGTCCATCATGTAAGGTGGGCCAGTAATGGCTTGGCTGGAACACCGGTGGCAAAAATCTAAATCTTGTAATTTATACAGCTAGTTTAAAAATGACAATCAAAGTTCTTATTATATCTGCTTGTCGATAGGGCGAATAGATACTCATCTTGTTTGTGATGAGATTTTGAACTCACAAAAATTCCTTTGTCTATTTTGATTTAAAATTAAATAAAACAAGATGGTGTGGTTTGATTTTAAATATCGATATTTACGTTGTGAAAATCATTATTTCACACGAAGATGTCCTATGGGATGTCCTATTTTGGGAAAATCGACATAATATTCTGGATATTAATGGGTTAGCGCCTCTTCAAGAGGTCAGTCATCCCGACGAACCGCCATATAGGCAGAAACAAAGCACTGTTAATTGAATGATTATCAGTGCTTTTCATTTTTTATGATACCATTTGATATCATTTGAAACCAAGTTTTTGGTGTGCAATAAGGTGTGCACACCGGTACACAGATTGTTGTAGTTTTATGTATGAACGATTGAGGTTAAAGGGCAGTCCGACCAATAACAATTGTTCAATTAAAACGATTACAACATGCGGACAGACAGTACTTTAGGAATCAATTTCTTCGTCAGGAAAAAGCGAAATGACCCGAACATTTACGATATATATGTTCGTATAACGGTCAAAAAGAAGCGTGCAGAAATAAGTATCAAACGAGACATTCCGGTGTGCAATTGGGATAAAATGCGGGGAAAAGCGTTTCCGACCAGTAGAACCATGGAAGATTTGAACGCATATCTCGATACCGTCTATGGGGAAATCCTCAATGTTCATAGGGAGTTGCACATGGAAAGGGCATTGATAACGGCAAAATTGATCAAGGCGAGGTATGTCGGGGAGGATGAAGTGAACCACACCCTTTTGGAACTTTTCGAATACCACAATACAAATATGGTCAACACCCTAAAGCCTGGCACCATGAAGAATTATTACTCCACCGAGAAATATTTGAAGAACTATATAATTACCAAACTCAAAACAAGTGATGTGCCGCTCAGGGATCTGAAGCACAAGTTCATTTTGGATTTCGAAAACTATATCAGGACTTTCAAACCAAAGAAGAACAGGAAGACCTGTACCAACAATGGCACCATGAAGCACTTGGAACGCTTGATGAAGGTTGTCCGATTAGGGGTCAGGTTGGAATGGCTGGACAAAGACCCGTTTCGAAACTTTAAACTGCGTTTTAGTAAGTTTGACCGAAACTATCTTACACAAAGGGAGATTGATTTGATTGACGACACCAATTTCTCGAGTATAGGCAGGGAGAGGGTAAAGGATGTCTTTCTTTTCAGTTGCTACACCGGACTCACCTTTATGGACATCAAGCTTCTGACCAAGGATAATATCAGCAAAGGTATCGACCGTAATTATTGGATCTATACCAAGAGAATCAAGACCAATGAGCCTGTAAAGATCCCGATGCTGCCCAGGGCCGTGGAGATCATGAAAAAATATGAAGAGGCACCAATGGAGGATAGCGGTCTTTTGCCCGTTTATAGCAACCAAAAGACCAATGCATATTTAAAGGAAATAGCAAAAGCCTGTGGGATTCACAAGAACGTATCTTTTCATATGGCCCGACATACGTTTGCGACAACCGTAACATTGTCCAATGGTGTTCCAATTGAAACGGTATCAAAAATGTTGGGACATAGTAAACTCTCAACCACCCAAATTTATGCAAGGGTCTTACAGGAGAAAATAGGGGAGGACATGCAGAAGGTAATGCATATTTACTCCAAGAAGACAGAACTAGACACCAAGTCCGGAATTCAATAAGAGAGAAGTTAATTTTAGGAAATTAATTATTCACACGCTCAAAATATGATGTCCCATTGGAATAGGACAATGAAAAGAGCCTAAAAACAAAGGGCTAGGAGATTTTTAAAAAATTCAATGGGATACCTCATGCCCCATGAGTTAGTGACTTCTAAAAATTCGAAAATTCATAGACAGCCCTAAAATGTTGGGACCAACGGCCACAGGTCGTAGCGGTTTTCCACTTTTTGGAAAAGCGGTAGAGCAAGACGACAACACGCCAAGGCGGAGTTGTTTTCATTAAATATCTAACAGACAGTTCATTATATTTTTTTAAGAAGGAATTTCCTGGAAGTCATTGGGACATTGGAATCTCGGAACTATTAAAAACATTTAGAATCTACTAGGACATTAAAGCTTTTATCCGGTTTATTGAATTTAAAGCTGTCCTATTTTTAGGGAAGGCTACAAAAGGGGTAAGGCTACAGTTACCATTGTTTTGTGTAGTGTTTTATTCATTGTTTTTTGCTAATAATTCCATTACGGATTTAACAAATGTATCTTTTATTTTTTTATTTAAATCCCTCATATTTTTGTAGTTACTTACATTAATTCGGTTCAGAATATCATTTGCGATATTTTCAGGAAGTTCAAAATCAAAGTTCTTATTGAATTTTTCAATTATGTTTTTAATTCTGAATTCTGTGAACTTTTCCTTGTGGCTATGAAATAAAGGCATAAAGTATCCTTTATAATCAAATCTTGACCTTAATTCTGGTGAGATTCGTTTTGGGAATTCGTCTTTATTGATATTAGAAGTAAAAATAATAATGAAGCCGTTCAAGTCAATTTCTTCTGCAATTGAACTGACCATTTTTCCGCTTTCGAGAACGTCTAAAAAGTAATTAAAAAGAGTTGAGTTTGACTTTTCGAATTCGTCTATTAAGATGATTCCAATATCAGAATCTTTTACTCTAATGAAGAGTTCTCCACCTTCACTACCTATATAACCTCTTGGACTACCTATTAATGAATTCAAGGAATTATCACTACTGTAATTCCCAAAATTAATTTTAGCAAGTTTTTTCTTTCCACCAAGTGATTTATGAATTGCCCTTGCTACTTCTGTTTTTCCAACCCCTGAATCTCCCATCAAGAATAATGATAATATTTTGTGTTCTCCCAGTTTGTTGAAAACCCTGAAGTTTCTTATTAATTCTGTGAAATCGTCTTTGAATTTTTGGTGACCATAGATTTGATTTTTAAATGAACTAACAAAATCTTCAATTTCATCACTATCAAGGTCTATAATCTTTCTGTGGTTTAATTTTTTAGATTTCACAGTATTTTCTACATCGTTGTACTCGACATCTATATCTTCAATTAAATCGATGTCAACAAAATCTTCAAAGCAATATCGTAATTCGTGCTCAAATAATTTTTTATGTTCTTTATCAGCTATGAAAATTGTATTGAGAGGAAATTTTGGAAAAACTAACTCTGCATTGTATTGCAATCTGTCAAGTCCAGATAGAGATGAAATATCTACAATCTGGATATCTTCATTCACTTCGTTTATTTTATCAAAATTCAGTAATCCATCTGTGATACTTATGATTTCTTTGCCTTCTTCTGATTTTAAGGCTTTATAAAAGTTGAAGTACAACTTATCAAAAAAAAGTAATTGCTCTCTCATTGATAAGTTTATTGATTTGGAATTTCTACATTCTGTATTATTGCTAATAAATCTATATAATGAAATTCTTTGTCAGCATCTTTTGAACTTGCGAATAGAAAACCTGTGTTCTCATTTTTTACTGTGTACTGACTGTCTTGAATTTCTTTAACATCATCCTCTTTATTAGCCATCATATTCTGCATTGTACCTATTTCTTGAAAAAACTCTAAAGAATTTTTTAGAGAATCGATTTTAATTTTTCCTTTGTACAATCCAACAATTGAAACTTTGCCAATAAACAAGTCATCAACACTATAAGAACTTTCAAATTCGCTCTCAAAAGTCAAAGGGATTTTAACTAATAATTCCTCAGTACTTTTCGCTATCACTCCTTTCATTTTATAGGCATAGTCTTTGAACATAGAATTGAATAAATTATTTATATCAAATCCATTTGCTCCAGGTATGTTCATTCCCTTAAAAGAACCACTTGTAAACAGTTTAACAGTTCTTAATTCAGGTTCATTTTCTAAAGTCAGATTGACATTATCTACCTTTATTAAGCTCCCTTCTTTAATGCTGTCAAAACTTGTAGTCAGTTTGCTTTTTTCAATTATCTCATTTAAAATAACTGATTTCGTTGTTTTAATCTCGAAAGTTTCAAGTACTTTCTGTGAATCTGATTTAATATTTTTGCGTCCAATTTCTCCATCAATTGACGCACCAACTATGTTAAATAGATTAAGAAAATTAACGCCTAATTTCCCTCGATAATCTACTTCCTTTCCTTCACTAACGTCAGTCTCCTTTTCTTTACTTAATGCAATGACATTACTTAACATCATTTTGATTTCGTAAACTTTGGGAAAATTAATGTAGTAGATGTTAAATATCATTATTTCAATTTTTTAGCGGTTTTCTTTGCATTACACACAACGGTTCTGTATATGGCACGTAGCAAGGTTGTAAGTTGCGGATATTCAGTATAGTTTTGGGTTTTTTTGTAGGAAATACAGTTCAGTAGACAACAAGGTAGCTATGGGCTATATACATTACTGTAAGCAGTTAATTTTGACTTGGGCGACTTTCTATAAGTTGCAATCTATATTTCAAAGATTGATGAGTTCGAAAATCTTTTTCAATATTTATTTTTAAATTTGGGAGACTGGATACATATTCCCATCGACCTTGTTTTTTCTGACCAATTATAGAATTGTTAAATAAAAAATTTAAATCTTTTCTCAAATCTCCTTCTGTTGCTTCTGAAAACTCAAGCTTGTATTTATCTGAAAAATCTTCAAATTCAAAAGTTTCAACGCTAATTATCTGTAGTACAGTAAGTAATCTTTCAATATTCGGAAATTGATTCGACCATTCATCTATAATTTCGTTATAAACACTTGTGGAAGCTTCTACGGCAGCATCATAGAGCTCCTTCGAAGTGTATAGGCCAGTTTTATTTGCCGTATGCTGCTCCCTAATTTTATTAAAATACACTATTACATCGCGCGGTCTGAAAAATGATCTTCTCGTTATAAAATTAAATGGTGGCGTTCCTTGACGCACATAGGTAACTTCAAATAATGCCCCACTTTTTTTACTCATATCTAAATCAAGATCAGATGGTTTATACTTTTTCACCCGTTCAAAAAACATATCATCTAAAGATTCATTAGTCCAAGAGATTACGATTGCCGTATCTTGAAACAACTTATTTTTATCATTAAATTTCAATGTATCATAAATATCAGTTCTTAAAAAAGGAATTATTTTTAAGTTCTTATTGAGTTTTGAATCCGTAGAAATGTTTCTAGCTACGTTAATCAAATT
Source organism: Flagellimonas halotolerans (assembly GCF_035818535.1). Taxonomy (NCBI): domain Bacteria; kingdom Pseudomonadati; phylum Bacteroidota; class Flavobacteriia; order Flavobacteriales; family Flavobacteriaceae; genus Flagellimonas; species Flagellimonas halotolerans. The sequence goes on from NZ_JAYKYV010000006.1 coordinate 190,249, forward strand.
TATTAAAACCTTGCTGTATTCTTCAATCTCACTACTTAACCAATTCTCATCTAACTGGTCCATTATTATGAAAAATTTAAAATCACCCACATTATTTTTAAAAATAGTTTCAAAATAATTCAATAATGTAAAAGCATTACTTCTTAAGTTGGACTGAAGCTCTTTATTGTCAGCTACTTCATCAAATGAAACTTCTCCAACATTGAAATCGATATCTTCAAGGTCAGCACCAGGTCCTTTAAGTTTTTTTATTCTTGCAAGTTTTGAAAATAAAACTTCCAACAAAGTTGGATCTGGATTACCAAAAACTTTGTTGATATATTTTTTTGCCCATTTTAATTCTGATGAGAGTGATTCGCCTTTAAGTTCTTTTAACTCGATTAGTTTTGAAATGAGTTTTACAAAAAAAAGAAAGCGCCAGCTTTTTTGATATGCGCTTAATTCACCAGCAAGTGATTCCTTATAAAGTCGATGAGCAGGCCAAGGATAATCCTTGAAATTTAAAGAAATTACATAATTACCATTTAGCTCGTCTGGTTGTGAAGATTCTAAGTATTTAAAAATAGCCGTTTTTCCTGTGCCTTTTCGTCCAAGAACTAGCCAATATTTCCTGTTGAGAATCTTTTGAACTTCTGGTGTTTGCAAAAAGTATTTTTGTAATTCTGAATCTGTTTCTGCTGAAACTTCAAATTCTGGCAACCAATCTTTAATATCGATCATAATTTTTTTTTAATTGCTTACAACTTGTTTATATGCTGAACTTTATTGGGTATATACTGCAAATTTGGTTGACTATGCCCAAGATTTTACACAAAGCATTGTTTTTAAAAGGCTAACTGTAAATTTAGGGGGATGAATCTAAAAGTAAGAATTTTCAATAAACTGGAAAATGTGGAATTCCGTAAAGAGTTAAAAAAATTTCATTCAATTCAAAAGTTGAATTGCTTTCGTTTTTGTTTTGCTGTGCAAAAGAAAAATGTAAAGCAAGAGGGTAACAGGCTAGCGCCATGTTACAGGTATAAGGTTTATTGCAAAAAATTCATTTTCAATTAATTATATAATTTTTGTAAATGATTTAAGGAGAGATATTTGAAATTTTTCACGGAAAAGTACCGTCAGCCCAATAAAACCGACAAATTTTTCACGAAAAAATGTATGAACAAGGTTAATTATAGACCCATCGATCTATGTAAAAGACCGGCTTGAGATTATATTGGTTTTCAAGAAAACCTTCACCAAATCGGGGTATCCACATAGCAACTGACTTTTTCAATTTAGAGGTTCACAGTATGTTTTATTTACAACCCTATCTCTCATTAATGCCTTATCGTTAAAATTCCTAGAAATATTTTTTATTATATCACCAAAATTATCTTTTCCGTCTCCCTTATTGTGATAAAAAACTTTAATGGATGCGCAATTATCACTTTCAAAGATAGTGTTTAACAAAGTTCTATCTGAAGTCCCACAAGAATGACCCATTATCATAATTTGATAATTCCCACTATTAACAAATTCTAAAAGTCTTTTGTAATTATCAGTATCTAAATATCTTATAGATTTGATGTTCTCTAAATAATCGTTATTGTTCAGTCTCTCTATTTTTTTGTAGTCATCATCTAGTTCATCTCCAAAACCAAAAATTATAGGGTTTTTATCTTCTTTTCTGTTGCTTCCATGGATATGGATGAAATCGACTGTCTTTCCATTTCTCCATTCTGGCAATCTATCTGGTATTTGATAATGAAGTTCGGTAAATGTGTAATTAAAATTCAAAAAAAGTGTATGATTAGGTATAAAATCGAAAAAAACTTGAGCATCCTGAGATAACATTAATTGTTTGAACTTTTCTTTGTCTGCATCTACTCCTATTGCCGATATGAGAGAGAATCTTTTTTCTGACAAATCAGTTCTATCTATTTGACCTTCCTTAAAAGCCTTTGCGTCTTTAACAAAATCAGTATATTCCATGTCAATTTTTTGATTTAACGAACTCTCAGAAAAATCTCTTAAGTTGAAATTAGAATATATTTTTCTCCCAATATTATGTCGAGTTCTTGGGAAATTTACGTTTTTATTTTTATCAAATTCTAACTCTATTTTTACCAAATATTCCTCTAATAAGTTTTTTATTCTATCAAATTCCTTATTCAGTTTCTGAATAGTGTAATCTAATGTCCCTTGCTCATTGTCATTAAAAGATTTTTTAAGTAATTCATAATATTCGATTTCAATATCTACCCAATTCAGTTCTTTTTGTCTTTTTGTAAGTATTTCTAAAAACTTATTCTTGAATGAAAAATCAATATTTTGTGATTTTAAATTAGTTAATAAATCTTCAAAATTTGCTGCCTCAATCTTTGTTGTCGTTCCCCAAGGGCCATAAATTTCACCTACTTTAATTTCTTCATTTTCAAATGGAATTCCTTGGCTTGTAATATTATTTGCAGCCGCATTTTGCAATTGTGCAATTATATTTTTCCAGTAATCCTTAAGAAAATGATTATAGCTAGTTTTCATACCATGCGCCAAATCGAAACCATTTCCAATAAGTATGATTCTATTCATCAATTATCTCACTTGTTTTTGTTCAACTTGTTGCCAACTTTTATAGGGGGGCTTAATTATTTGGCATAATATGCTTTAAGTCTATGCACAGATTTTTAAATTTTAAATAATAGCTTTAACTAAGTGGATTACACATTTCTGGGGGATGAAATTAAAAGTAAGGATTTTCAATAAATCGGAAAAAGTGAAATTCTGTAATGGTTTGATTTGAATTCCAAACTTGGATTGCTTTCGTTTTTGTTTTGCTTTGCAAAAAAAACGTAAAGCAAGAGGATAGCACGCAGGCGCGATGCTATTGATTCATTTTCCTTCGGAAAAGCTCATTTTTAGGATGTTTTTTAAAAATAATGGTTATTGCCATTTACATCATTTTTGACTAAAAAAGGCCTCCATTCCAGTAAAATCAATGGATTTTTGACTAAAAAACGGTAATTTGTTGTGGCCCTTAGATGTGGATTTCATTCCACTTTTAACCCTGTTTAAAATTTCTAGAGTATACCCATTTTTCACGGAAAAAGGTGTTCGGCCCAGTAAAATCAAGGAATTTTTCACGGAAAAAATGGATGGACCAGATATATTATTGATGCTTCTATCAATTCAAAAAAGCCACTTGATAATTATTTTGGGTTAATAGAAAATCTGCGCTAATTTTTGGGGTATTTACACTTTAGCCTACTAGATGAATGGCTGTCATCAAAGAATACTGCATTCCGGTATGGTTTTTCAGTGAATTGTATATGGTGTTTAAGCTTATTGATTGTTATTGTTGGCGTATATCCCACAAGTTGTATGTGTTGTTCACACTTAGTGAGTATAATTCCCGACCTCACCCTATGGGTGTACAAGCACCCTCAAAATCTAATTGTCAGCCAGTAATAAGTTCAATACCCGCTTTCTTGGCCTTGTATTTTATTTTGGTCATTAGTTCATAATAGCTCCAGTTCCTTAATACAAATTCTTCTTCTTTGGCAATCCCGACTTTGTCCTCATGGTTCATTAAAATAAGCGTTCCCGCCTGATGCTTGATACAGAAATCTATAAGTTTTCTACTGTATACGTGTATGCGGTGTGCCACATAATTACTTTCTGTGTTATTGTACTTGTCAACTGCTTTAAGTTTTCTTTTTTTTCCTTTCCCTGATCTGGAATAGGTCGCCCCAACCTGTGTCCTTCTCCGGGCAGCCTGTATAGCCAACCTACGATATAAAAATTCTTCCTTGGTGCCGATTGTGAGTCTGTTTTTTCCTGTTTTCACAACTATGGGATATTCCAAGGACAATGATGCTTCTGCTATGACCTCTGGTTTTAGGCTATGCTTTTCCGTCTCGATTTCAAACACCGCTAACCAAAAGATTTTTCCGCCATTCAGTTGAATATTCGAAGCACATAGCTTGACGTTGCCTTTTACCAAACGCTCCAACAGCATTCGTTTGTCCGTAAAATCCTTGCCCAAGTAGGTTTTAAATGGAACCCGGTACAAACGGAAACAAAAGGCTTTCTTCTCTTCATCATAGACAAGCCGACTTATACCCTGTAAGCCAAAAGGAAATGCCATGTCCTTCTTGAAATTTGGCAATGAGCGTTCGCCCTTCCAGTATTTAACCCTATTTTTATTGAATGAGGAAATCAAGCCATGGTTCAGGGTGGACAATATGTTTGTCGGCATTTCTCCTTTGAACCGATCAGATACCACTCGATAGGTAGTGTTCATTCTGGAACGTTGCAGGATTCCTTTTTCATCTTTTTTTTCATCCGCCAATTTATATTTGATCCCCTCCGATAGATAAGAGAACTCCTTTATCATTTCTTGGACATACAGATGTGTAACGATGATGTTGGCAGCTCTAAAGCATCGGTCCCGCCATTGGTACATCATATCCATAACCTCCTTTTTTTCGTCCTTGGTAGGGAGGTCGATCAATAATTGAATCTTTCTGGTGTGTTTTAGCGTAGACTTTCCCATATTAAACTGATTGTAATTGCAATTGATGATTTGCCTTCATTAGCCTATAAGCTTTCATGAATTCCTGATGGACTTCCTTTTGGGACAGTTCAAGTTCTTTGGCTATTTCAGAAAAGGAATATTTCAGATCACAGCGCATTTTAAGAACTTTTGCCTGCTCCTCGCTAAGCTCCCCACTGAACTTGATTTGATTTGTCATGTTGTCACTGGAATCGAGTTTGTTTCCTTGATGGACTATGGTTTTAATATCTTCAATGGCTTCCTTTATTTCCCTACTAGTTTCATGGATGCCTTTACCCATTACCTTGGAAATAGCCTTGTACTGGAAGCCATATTTTAAACAGAGTTCAATCAAATGCCTTTTATCGGCATTCAATAGGGGAAGTATACTTTTGATATGGTCGAAGGATTTTTGCTTCAATTCCTGATCATCGAGGTTTTCAGAATCATTTACTGGATCATATCCTACCATGTAGTCTTGGTAATTGTCATAATCCTCCAGAGAGTTGACCTTCTTGTGGAACTTATATTTTGGTTTTCTATAATATGAAATACATTCCCGTTTCATTACAAACCTCAAGAAATAGAAAATGTGTTCAGGAGATTCCAATTTGTCCCTATTGATCCATAATTTTAAAAAGGTATCCTGGACAAGGGATTCTATTAAAAAATCATCGTTAAGCCATTGCTTACCTATCCAAAGTATACTCCTAAAGTATTTGGCATGGATATGGTCCAAAGCAGAAGTATCGCCAATTTTTAAAAGTTCAAAATCACTATATAACATAACAGGCCCCGTTTAAGATGGTCAATGCACCATGGTTAAAATTGATTATGCTTTAAAAGCTGATGCGATTTCTTAAAAAAGGATAAAGAGAAGATAGCTTTGAAAAGTTGAGAAAGCCCCTTTTAAATAAGATAAAGAGGGCGTGAATACTTAACTTATAGCATCAAGGTACTGGTATACCGCACGACAATAAGTAAGCTCACGCCCGGGCCGTGAGCATTTGCACTTATCATCTCGTCGTTAAAAATTACCAGTTTTTGATGCGAGAATCAAAGCGAATGCTTCTAATATTATTAACTTAAGAAGTTTCGCAAATATGTTATTTCAGGGATAAATATAGTAAAAACCCCTGAGTGAGAGCGAACACTCTCAAAAAAACTTCCTATAATTTTTTTATTTGTGTTAATGGCAGATAAAAACACAAATAAAAGTAAAGTTTATTTTTCTGATAAATATGTATGCAAGTTTATCAGTGAGGAATGGTTGACCTCAAAAGACACAAGTGCCAGGAAATATGGGAAAATTTACGGTGTCAACTATCACGTGATAGAAAAAATACAGCAGGAGAATGGTTACAACATACCATTATCCACCTTAAGCACCATCTGTTTCAACCACGGAATCAAGTTATCGGATTTCTTCAAACTGGTGGAAAAAAAGTATGGGGAATTTTTGAATGATGGTTTTGAATACAAATAATCTCTAGTCGAGTTTTTCCTTGATTTAGTGAAAATTTACTTATCAAAATATATAATTTGAAGCTCCAACCAATACTTCTTAAAACTTGTGATTGTTTGATGTGATTTGGATAATGCCAGCAAATTTTAGCCTTAGCAAGTGCGCCCTGTTTCGATTTTATCTAACGCTAAGCTACCTGCACACTATAAAATCGAAACAGGATCCGGCGCAGGTTAGTTATGGTAAGATTTGGGGAAGTACTTGAAATATGGATTACGGATAACTTTCACAAATGTATTTTTTGATCATATATCTAGTTATCCGATTAAGGGATTTGCCTGTTTCTGGATGTCTTGCCAAGTCTGTGAAATACTCCAATTCACCTGATGAATTTTTTCCATACCAAAGATTTTCTGTTCCATCTTCGTTAAAAAATTTTGTACTGCAATCTGGGGTGATTTTTTCAAAATATTTGATCCTATCTTCTTTATATACTTTCAGTACACCCTGTTGGAGTTTTTCTGCATCAAACTTTGCTTCAATGTAATGACTACCATCCCATATCATCCATCGATGCTGATTTATCGAAATTAATGCCGTAACAATAATTGTTGTGATAATAAAAAGTATGATTAAGATTTTATGCTTTTTCAAAAAGGCTAACAATTTCTGAAAGATGCTTTTACTTTTTATACTATCCTCAAACTCTTCATAGCTGTTATGTCCAAGAAACTTACAAAGACCAATCACAACCTTTAGTTGTTTAATACTTATATCCTTCAAGTTGTTACCTAGCTTTTTTGCATCATTATAATAGTCACGAAAACTTTTTTCTCCCAATTCGAATCCCATTTCACCTTTAATAAAATTCGAAATATCTTCTGCCAATTCAACTTTTGAGGGTTTCTTTTCCCCTCTTTTTTTTCTTTCCTCATCTGCCTTATTGAAGGCATGAATAATAAGTTTTTTGTGCATTAAAAGGTTGATTTTTAGATAGTTTAAAATAGGAAATCTTTTGGAAAGTTTGTGGAATTTCTGTTCAGAAAACTTTCCAGATCTCTTCCATGATATTTCCGGGATTTCCAAGGTTTCATCACTTCATTTGCTTCAGAATTTGAAAATGTCTTCTCGTAATAAGGCTTACGAGTTTCAATTCTAAATCAGAGGTATTCAGTCCATTGCTGTAGGTAATTGAGAAGTAATCACAGCTCTGTACTCCTTACCTCACTACTTCTCAATCGAGGGGGACGCCTCTCATTTTCGATGCGATTTCTCATCGCACAATTCACTGAATAATAACTCGGACAGCCATAGGTATGTCCATTTTCAAAATCTAATAAAATGACAAAAACATATTTAATTTTATTTACGGTTTTCCTCAATGTAATGCTATTTTCATGCACTCCAGATAGTATTGCAGAGGAGGATGTTAACCCTATAGCCTGTTGTGGCGGTGATGGTGGAGATATACCCCCACCACCTCCTCCGCCTCCAGGAGATAACTAATCAAATATTAGTTCATAATTTAGAGGAATGAAGCGCCAAAATATTTCATTCCTCTTTTTTTATTCTTTGTTGCCATTTTTCGTGGCAATGATTTCTGGGAAATGTGCAGCACAGGAGAAATCAGATAGCCTTAACTATTATTACTATGCCATTCTAAATCCAAAGGAACCTGAGCACTTGCCTGACGGAATCAGTTATTATTTCAGACGAAGAGAAAGAAATTTAATCAATGGAGATACCCTAAGTGCTATTGGGGATTTGAGAATGATTGCAATAGGTCAGTTTAAAATAGGAAATATATACGATAGTGAAAACTCCATTGTGGAGGCACTTGATTTGATCAACAAACTCAAGGATGGAGATACTTTGATCGAATCACGAGTAGGTTTGCACAATCAGTTGGGAAGGGTTTATCGGTCAGCCAATAATTATGAAGAAGCACTAAAATCTTTTGAAGAAGCGCTAAAATTGGCCCCGAATACAAAAGATAGTATCACAATACTTAATAATAAAGCCAATGTCTATAAAGATATGCTGCAATATCAGCAAGCACTAAATCAATATGTTCTAGTTTATGACAAGACTTTGGGGCGTGGTGACAGCTTGCAACTTGCCATGGTTTTGGATAATCTTGGTTATGTACAGGGTAAACTAAATCTACCATCAGCACAGGACAATCTAAACAAAGCTTTAGAGGTTAGGCTAAAGGAAAACGAACTTGCTGGAATCTACAGAAGCTATAAAAACCTAACCCATTTCTTTCTGGATAAAAATGATAAAAAGAATGCCTTGCTTTATGCGGACAAAGCTTATGCGGTTGCCAAAAAACTAAACAATGGTGGGTATGTGCAAGATGCGTTATCACTATTTGTAGAATTGGATGAAGACCCCAAAGTGAAAGAGTACAAGAGATTGGCCGATAGTATTGTTGAAGCAAGACAATTGGCTGAAAATAAAAATGCATACATAAAATATAACGTTGAGGAAGAGCGAAAGAAAACAGAAGCAACCAGATTACAGCAGGAGAAGGAGAAGCGTTTAAAACTTTTATATAAGGCTATAGCCGCCTTTATACTTTTGGCTTTGTTGGCTTCCTATTTTATTTTCCGGTACAGGTACAAAAAAGGAAGATTGGAGCAAGCATATAATACCGAGACCAGGATTTCCAAAAAAGTACACGATGAAGTGGCAAATGATGTTTATCAGGTAATGACCAGACTGGAAAACAATCCAGATGTTGAGCCTGAAGTCATGGATGAGTTGGAAAATATTTATTCGAAGACAAGGGATATTTCAAGGGAAAATAGTCCTATTGATTTCAATGAAGATTTTGATGTTCTGCTAAATGACCTGTTTCTAAGCTTTAAAAATCAAAAGGTAAATATTGTTACTAGAAATATTTTACAAATAGAATGGGGTCGTGTTTCAGATTTGAAGAAAATGGCAATTTATAGGGTCTTACAAGAACTATTGACCAACATGAAAAAGCATAGTCAAGCCTCATTGGTCGCATTAACGTTTAATAAATCGGGAGCCAAGGTCTCCATTGATTATAAAGACAATGGGATAGGATGTGAGCTTAAAAAGAAACTCGGGCTACAGAATGCGGAAAACCGTATTACCTCTCTAAAGGGAACCATTACTTTTGATTCACAAAGAAATAATGGATTTGAAGTACATATTATTGTTTAGACTATGTTTAGAAAGGTATTGGTAGCGGAAGATATGGATGATGTAAACCAAGGTGTTTACACGACTCTTTCCAAATTGGATATTGCTGAAGTTCATCAAACACAGTATTGTGACGATGCCTATTTAAAAATAAAGAAAAGCTATTTAGATGATGAGCCTTATGAATTGTTGGTCACAGATCTGTCTTTCAAAGTGGATTATCGAGAACAAAATTACCCTTCAGGGGAGGCTTTGATTGAAAAAGTAAAAAGCGAATATCCCGATTTAAAAGTCATAGCATATTCGGTTGAGGACCGGCTGCAAAAAGTTAGGACTTTGGTAAATGACTATGGGATTGAGGGTTACGTTTGTAAAGGGAGAAATGGTCTTAAAGAACTATCCCAGGCAATCACATCTATATATAATAATGAACGTTATCTCTCTGAAGAAGTTAAAAATGCACTGAGTTCAAAGCTGGATTTAGGAATTAATCAATTCGATATTGAACTGATGGAACACCTGGCCAAAGGTCTTTCCCAAGATGAAATCAGTGCTTTGTTCAAGAAGAACAATATCTCCCCCTCCAGTTTAAGTTCTATCGAAAAGCACCTGAATAAACTTCGTATACAGTTCGGGGCTAACAATGCCATACACTTAGTGGCAATTGTAAAGGATTTGGGACTTATCTAACAATGCAACATTTTTCTGTGGATTGAGGATTCCCGTAAAGCATTGACCTTTTTCAAATTTAAGTTTGTAAAGACTTCATTGGATTTTCAGGCAAGGACTGGTATGTGGCATAATCAATATGTCATAAAACAATGAAAGGGTATTTCTCTAAATCGTGAATATGAAATTAGAATCTTATTATAGGGCAGATTTCGAAGAAGAGTTTAATACTCTTCATGAAAGGACTATTAACGAATGCAAGGAAAAAGGTCAAGAGGATGGCAGAAGAAATACACCAGTAATCGAAACAAATTTTCAAACACCTTTCGAAAAAGGGATTATAAGCAAGTATCAATCATATGTTGAGGCTATTTCATCCAAAGGAGGTCAATTTCTTCAAGAAGTGTATGATAAGGAGGTATTTCCAATTGAGCAAGAGTTGGTAATGTTGAATAAGAACCCCGATTACATTAAAAGCAAAATTGAAGAGGAGAGAAGGGAGTTGGAAAGAAAACTACAACAGGCGAACGAAAATCACCAAGATGACTTAAAGGTCATAGAAAATGAGCCTTCTTGGATTGAGTCTAAAAATAAGTTCAGTGAGGCAAAACAAAGATTTAAGGAAGTAACAGAAAAGATAAATCGTCAAGAACTACATATAAGTATGCCCAAATGGTTGTATTTAGTAATAATATTTTCCATTGGGGTCTCTGAATTACCCATTAATTATCAAGTATTTGTGTCTTTTAGAGAAACGCCATTATTGACATTGATAATGTCCTGTATTTTGGTGATTTCATTGCCATTGCTTGCGCATTTCGCCGGAAAATTTCTCAGGCAGTTCAAAGAGAACCCGACCTATGTCTGGCTTTTGGTGTTAATACTGTTCGGAATCACCGCAATAAGTTATTATACAGCTGTGCTGAGAAAGATGTATTTGTCCAAAAAGGCAGGTCCGACATTGGAAGAACTGAATAATGATTTTTGGACTTTCTTTACTATAAGCTTGATAATCTTTTTGGTCGGTGGATTAGCATCTTATTTAGTCCATGACCCAAGCATTGAGTTCACCCATGTTAGTAAAGCGTTCAATGTTGAGAAAAAAAAGTACGCAATCAAGTCTTCTGAGAAATATGAAATTGAAAAGAAGGAGAGACAGAGATATAATATTGAGATAAAACAATATCAAGTCGAATTTGCGGAGTCAAGAAAAAGAATTGAAAACTTGTTGGAGAATCTGCGTTCCCAGCTAGCGGAGTCGAAGACCAAACATGATAAGGCCTTAGAGTATTTCATAGGATTTGAACAACGGGTGAACGCCTCTTGTAAGGAAGCTATCAATAAGTACAGAGATACCAATTTAACTTACAGGAACAACCACAAACAGCCAAGATATTGGGAAAATGACATTCAAGATCTGGAACTAAGAATCAAATCATATAGAGAACTATCACCAAACCCAAAATCAAATGGATAGGAAGTTTTGTATTCTGGTACTTTTGATGGCTCTGTACTCTTGTGGCCGTTTAGAACCCAAAACCATCGGGGTCTATGTTTTCATCGATGTAACCAATGGAGCTTTTGATTCAAAAAAATCTTCAGAAAATGATATACACCAAATTTTGGATTTTGCAGACATATCGCCGGATAATGGAGGAGTTAATGGGGTAGAGCTTAGATTTTTCCAAATCAATGACCTAAGTGAAGGCAATTCGCAAACCATTGTTCTTAAGAAAGGTATTCCAGGAATGTTGGGAAAAAACCCCTTGGACAGGACTGATGAAATAAATGCATTCATTAATCGTATCAAAGAAAATTTGGAGGAGATCAAAAAGTCAAACCAAGAGGAATTGCCGTATTCGAAAATATACCAAAACTTATGTAGGGAACTTGGGGGATTGGATTTTAAACATGAACGAAACTTAATAGTCATATATTCGGATATGTTGGAGAATAGTGATCTCTTTAGCTTTTATAAGGACAGGACAAAGATTAAAAAGTGGGAAGAAGACATTGATATTGCCATGGATTTCTTGGAACAAGAGGATTGTTCTTTTCCAAAATTCAACAATGTTGACATGTATATTATTTCTGAAAGAAACAAGAATACTGATGAGATGATAAATGATGCCCAAAATTTTTGGAAAGCATTTTTTTCGAAAAAAGGCACCGTTCCACACTTTGACTCAGAACTTAATCTTTATAAATAACTGTTCCCTTGTGGATTCCCGTAATGTTTTGGTTTTTAAGCGATTTAACTTTGAGAAGTTAACAATTTAAATCAAACATTATGGCAAGAGTATCACCATTTCACAGTATTAATTCCAATGTACACCATAACAATAATAAGTGTACGGAGGGAAATAATATAGAGTCGGAAAACCGAAGATCGGGAACAGGAGGAAAACCATTGTGTAATCATTGCGCTAGGCTATAATAACTTCCTTGTTTTAATTGAGAAGCGAGAATGTGGTCTTAGAAACTTGAAAGTGAGATCAATAGCAGCAATTTGGATTTAATATGAGGAAGATATTTTTTCTTTTGATTCTTCTATATATAAATATTGGTTCTGCACAAGAAGTAAGTTGCGAAAACCTGTTAGAGTTTATTGAATCGGAAGGGTATAGAAAAGGGTCTTTGAGCAGTTACACCCTTAATTCATCCTGGCTATACAAGGTAACGGCATACGAATATGATTACCGTATTTATATTGTGGCGGAAATAAAAAGGAACGAATTTAATTTTAGCACAAACACATACATCTTTTGTGGTATTCCATCTCAGAACTGGAGCAATTTTCGATATGTAAGTTATGGAGATTCAAATTCTTATGGGGAAAGATTTCACAAGTATATTGTAGACTATGCCTGTAATTGTTACTAAGGGTTAAACTTCATGCCAAAAAATTAAAGACCTTACGGAAACCCGTAAGGTTCTTTTTTGAAGGGTGGATAAGTTTGTTATTCAATAGATAAAAAACTGAAAAATGAAAAGGTTTTCTCTAGTAATCATTTTCTTGTTCATGCTACAATCTTGTTCCTCCCCTCTGGACAAAAAATACAGCAAGGCATCACTTTCAGAAGACGCTAAAGAAATTAAAGATGAGGCAGGATTGTCTGAGGAAGAACTTCAAATAATGGCAGGTTGGATAGCCAAAGCAGAATTGACAGGAGAATCCTTGGAAGGAAAAACCTATCATGAAATACTAGAAGAAGCCAATGACTACGAAAAACAGCAGGAGAATCTAGCAAAGAAGACAAAGCTTGAGGAAGAAGAGAGGCGAAGAAAAATGAGTTCTGCCCTTACAGTAGCCCTTTATGATAAAGGTTTTTCGAAATATGACTACCAAGATTACCTGACTTATAGTCTGGCATTTGAAAACAAATCTCAAAAAGATATAAGAGCATTTAAAGGGGTGCTGACCATCAATGATTTGTTTGACACAAAAATTACTTCTATCAATTTAACAATTGATGAAACAATTCCTTCGGGAACCGTATACAGAGGTACATACACAACTGATTATAATCAGTTTAGAGATGAAGATGTTAGATTGAGAAATAAGGATATAGAGGATTTGAAAATTGTTTGGACACCTGAAAAGATATTATTTGAAGACGGAACCTCTCTCGAATGAAGAAAAAACACTTTGAATATATAAGTGTATTTCTAGCTCTGCTGATTTCCTTTTTATTAGGAAGGGAAAGTAAGGATGTTGGTTATGAAGATAGGTTTCATAATGAAAATACTTATCAGAATATTCCAAAGTTGGAACCTGAAGGTCTGCAATACGTAGATACGGTGCATCTTCTTACAGGTGAGAGTCCTGAAGTTTATGTATGTAATGGTAAATCAAGCAAACGCTATCACTATAAAAAAAACTGTAGAGGTCTTTCAAATTGTGGATCATCAATTTCTAAAGTGAGTCTTGAGGAGGCCAAGAGAAGAGGAAGAACACTTTGTGGATGGGAAGACTAGTAACCTATAATCAACCAATACTATGAAAAAAACATTATTTCTTCTTATTCTGATTTCCAGCCTTAATATATATCCGCAAAAGGCAACCGACATTTTAATACCAACTGGACTGGCCGCTTTGAGCTTTGTTGCTGTGGATGCCAATAAAAAGGAAATAGCTAAAGAAATTAGTCAATTCAGGTCCAAGGAATTTATCATGAACTATATAATTGGACCGGCAAATGATAGAGAAATTAGATTTGAAACTGAAAGCCTGGCTTCTGATAATAGTGCTGGACTTATTTCAGTGGCCTTTAATTGTAGTGAGGTAAATGAAAAAGGACTTTTACTCGCTTTTTTTGGCAACAATAGGGATTCAAGTGGATACATGGGCCAAGCCTATGCTTTTAGATACTTACCCTTAGTGGAGGCACAAAGCTTGTTGGAGCGAATTGATCAGGTAAAGGAGGGTAACAAAGACTATATGGCCGATGAGAATGATGTAAACAACGTGTACATTGAGCATGAAGATATAAAGTTCATTCTTTATAGGGAAAGCGGAGATAAAATCCGGGTTTTTTGGAATGGCTTTGAAGTGATTTGGGAACGGACAGCATTTGATAGAACCAAACGTAGATTAAATAAGTGGTTTGAGGATTGATAAACCCATTGATAACTGTTGCTCAAATCTTAAATAACCATAGAAAATGAAATACTTCATCCTCATAAGAAATATAATTCTCACTGGGTTTGTAATTGGTGTTGTATTTGTCATTTATAAAACAATTGAAGATGATCAAGTAGACGATTCAAAATCCTATCAGGAGCAGAAGATGTCCATTGAGGAGATGGAGAATGCAAATCCTGTTCAATTTTTAACAGCTGATGGAAAGTATAATGAAAGTTTTTGGGGTACTGAACTGAAAATTAATGGAAAGATTTCTAATAAGGCTACTGTTGCCAGTTATAAAGATGTTATTCTGAAAGTTACCTATTATTCCAAGACAAATTCTGTTATTGGAAACAAAGAATACACCATTTATGAGATTTTTCCTCCTAATAGAACAATGCCTTTTAAATTGAGCATTAAAAACTATAAAGATGTAAGCTCAATCAGGTGGGAAGTTGTTGATGCTATTCCTCTCAATCCTTAATTGAAAACGTAAGATACTCATCTCATTCAATGATTTGAATGCTTTTTTCTTTCAAAAACGGTTTTTTGCATTTTAAATATTTGCTCAATAATATTTCTGTTACATTGTAGATACCCCGCGATCTTTAGGACAGGGCTGTTAAGTCAAGAGTGACACAAAGATTAATGGTTAAGTTCAAATAAACGATTCACAGAAAGGCTTTAGCTGCTATCTAGCATGATTTTTGTAACTTTATATTAAAGAGATATTTCAATGAACATGTCAGAGTCAAAATCAACTAAAAAAGAACTGGTAGGTTGGATAGAGTCCCTAAAAGATGATGCAATCCTAGGGCTTTTGAATTCAGTAAAACTTTCGAGTGAGGGAAAGTCAGGTGACTGGTGGGATGAACTCACAGAAAGTGACAGGGTAAATATTCTTTCAGGGATACGTGACTTTGAGCAGGGTCTGACGATGAACTCAAAAGATTTTTGGAACGGCCTGGCCAATGGATGATCTGTATGAAGTACAGTGGACAGAAAGGTCGTTATCCAATGCATTGGAGATTAAGGCATATCTAAAGAGAAGGTTCAGCAAAAAGGAAATAGTAAGATTTGAGGAACTTTTGAAGCAATTTGAGAATACTGTATCCAATTTTCCAACGCTTTATCCGGAATCACATAAACGGAAATCTTTAAGAAGAGCTGTAGTCCATAAAAACACTACCATCTACTATATTTTCAAAGAAGATAAGGTTACAGTCATTGCAATGAAAGACAATAGACAGCTCAAACCGAGTGGTTGAAGTTCAAATAAACGATTGCAATCGAAAAATGAACAAGGACACAAAAGTGTGATTGATAACCTTTGAACAACATATGACTGATTTTAGCCTTTATTATCGCACTTACAATTTTCAAAATGTCAGTACCAAATTTGGATAAAGCAGGGCTAGGAGGACTTGCAAATCTGTTCTTTCCTGCAGTTCTTGAAGGTATAACCATATTTTTTAAAGGTAATTCATGCTTTTTAGACTCATTTCCGTATTTTTAGTATCAAATGGATATGTTCTTATTCCCGTTTTCATATTAAACGTGCAATAAGGTGTGCAGGTTCTGGAATTTCAGTGCTTGTTTCTGGTTTACAACAACATACAATCATATGGATGGTTCAGTCATCCCGACGAAATGGGTTTTAAAGCAACCCAACAAAAAGTCAATCGAATGATTTTCAAAGAATTACATTTTTTTTGAATTCATTTGATTGGCTTTAAAACCAAAACAAAAGTTACCTATTCGGTTACCTTTTTTCGACCAATTTTTTTCACTACTTTGGTAACTCTTTAACATTTGACTTTCACTTCGATTTGACTTTCGACAACAAATCGAGTATTCATCTAAAGTGAGAGTCTATGGGCACTTCAAGAACTTTTAGCATTCTTATTTGGCTCAATTTGGCCAAGGAAAAAGATGGTTTTGCACCAATTTATGCACGGATAACCGTTGATGGAAAGCGTGCTGAGATCAGTTTAAAACGACAAACATCGGTTACCTTTTGGGACCCCAAAGCCAGTAAAACCGTTGCAAGGACCCCTGAAGGTAGGCAATTGAACGAGTATTTGGATGAGGTGCATGCCAAGTTATTGGCCTGTCACAAGCAGTTGTCCTCTGATTTTGAATTGGTTACGGCACAATCCATAAAAGCGAGGTTCGTCGGGGTGGATTCCAAACATAAAACCTTGCTTCAATTGGTCGCTTATCACAACCAGAATATGGATGGGACATTACGGCAGGTACCCTTAAAAATTATTTCACAACAGAGAATTATCTCAAGAATTTTTTGTTGAAGCACCAAAGGACCGGGGATATCTATCTCCGACACATCAGATATAGCTTCATAATCGATTTTGAGCAATTTTTACGCAAAGGGCCTTCATTGCAGAGCTCGAACCGGTTGAACAATAACGGGGTGATGAAGCATCTTTCGCGGCTTAAAAAAATGATGAACCTTGCCTTGGATCTGGAATGGGTCGATAAGAACCCATTCGCCCGGTACAAATTGAAGTTCCACAAACACAAAAGTGAATTTTTGGAGAAGCATGAACTTGAACTCTTGAAAAATGCTTTTGTTCCTGAAGAAGGGCATCGAATCGTCAGGGATGTCTTTGTCTTCTCCTGTTATACCGGCTTAGCCTATAGTGATGTCAAAAAGTTGAAACAGGGCAATGTGATGCGAGGCATTGACGGCAGGTTTTGGTTGTTCCTGGAACGTACAAAGACCAATTACCCGCTCAGGATTCCCCTTTTGGAAGAAGCTATGCTGATTTTGGAAAGATATAGGGATGCACCAGGAAAAGTAAAGGATGCCCTTTTGCCCGTATTTGTAAACCAAAAAATGAACAGCTATATCAAGGAGGTAGCAAAAAAGATCGGGATCGATAAAAACCTGACCTTTCATTCGGCACGACACACATTTGCCACAACGGTCACCCTTTCCAATGGGGTTCCCATAGCCACGGTATCAAAGCTTTTGGGGCACACCAAGATCACAACGACCCAGATTTATGCACGAGTCTTGGAGGATAAGATCAGCGCCGATATGGAGGGACTTCGTTCGGTGCTCAGAAATAATTCTGAAAGCGATAGTGGTTTTGCGTCGGGATGGTAGGTATTCCAATTGACCAATCGATAGGTTCATGGGCATAGTTACCGTCACGTTTTGTTGAGCTGCCCACAGCGAAACAAATACTCCTTTAGATAAAAATCCTTGGTCTCCTGGTTAAGGAAAGATCGTTGAATCAATGCTTCTACAAGGTCTTGCCGTTGGCGGAAAGGCTTCAAAAGTCTCACCATGCGTGACTCCATAATGCCCAATCTTCTACCGAATTCTTGGAAATCATGAAGACCGGCGCGTCCGTTGGTCTTGACCTCATCCGATTCAAAAACATCCTTGAACAATCCGCCTTCCAATGCAAAATCCCTATCATTTACGTGGATCCTTGTATTTATCAGATCATAGGAGGGGCTTAGGGTGTAATCACCATTCGGGGTTTCGAGCAACGAAAAGTTTTTCAAATGGGCATCCCCGTTGGAGAAGAGATAATTGAATACCACCAATTGGAAAAACTTTTCCAATTCGATTCTGTAGGCGGGAACATAGTCCTTGATCAGCTCTCCAATTTCCTCGTAGTTGTAGTTATATTTGTATTCATCACCGTCCTTTTCGGAAGTTTTACCCGCCAATGAGGCAAAATCCTCCAAACCCAGTTTGGTGCCATCTGCTTTTACATCAAAACGTTTCGTTATATAGGCAGGTTCACCATTACTGAAAAATAGCAATGCATTCTCGGCGGTATGTAGCCCAAAGACCTGTCGGGCAATCTGCATGGTCAAATGTTCATTGGCCGGTATCTGGTCGACCTTTTTCAAATCCCTGGGGATAGGTTTCAGGATGTAAGTGCCCTGTTCCCCTTCCTCGGTCAAACGCAGTTTATTTTTTTCAAGGACCATGGAGAGTTTTTCCTGGACCCCGGAAATGGAAATTCGTTTGCGGTTTTCCTGGAACTTCTCTGCCACCTCCTCACTTTCCGCGGGAGGGTCATAGGGTAGGACATGGCTCACCTTTCTCCCTTCGAAGACACGGTTTAGGCAATTCTGGCTGTAGGTCGTGAAACCTTCGGCCAAAGTTCCTGGGCAGTATGCTATTTTGGGGATGCTCATGGTTTTTCGCTATGGATCTGTTTTACCGTTATGGCGCCTATGGTATCGTTCTTTGCCGTGGCCATCAATAGGCCAAAACTATCCCTTTCATCGATTCGCAACTGCCGGCATTGGAGTTGTTTGTTGACACCCTCTGAAAGCATATTGAAAAAGAAGGGAAAAAGGTGCTGGGAATGGTGGGTCTTTTTCGTTTTGGGCAATGTCAAGCTTATAGCCGGTTTGCCTTCATCCATGAACCACTTATCATCATAGCTAAACTCATAACTGTTTACGGAATGTTCGGTGAGCAATCCGGTGAGCTCTCCGTTTCTATAGACTTCTGCAATCCTCATTTATCAGAATTTAGGTTTTCGCACATCAATGCTCAATTCCATCCCAAGTACATCCATGAGCTTGTTCAACGTTTCAAGGGTTGGGTTCGACTTTCCATTTTCAATGGCTTTCAGTGTACGCAGTCCCATACCGGAAAGTTCCGCCAAATCTCTTTGTGTGATGGCAAGTATTTCCCTTCGGTTTTTTATGGTCTTTCCTAACTTTTCAGGGTGCATTATATTGCTCTTTTTAATGTAAAGATAATATATTTCATGACTAAAACAACAGAAAGTGTATTATAATGCACTTTTGTATAAAACAATAACATGCAAGTTTAAAAAAGCAATAAAAAGTGCATTTTGATGCACTTTTTTTAGATTGTTTATAGTATTCTTCAAATACAGTCAATTCGAATCACTTTGTTTCTATAATTAATAAATTATGTTGCTTAAAAACTACAAAAAGGATATTATTGTTGTTAATAAGCAACAAAATGAAGTTGAAAAAGGTAA
Organism: Flagellimonas halotolerans; assembly: GCF_035818535.1. Classification (NCBI taxonomy): domain Bacteria; kingdom Pseudomonadati; phylum Bacteroidota; class Flavobacteriia; order Flavobacteriales; family Flavobacteriaceae; genus Flagellimonas; species Flagellimonas halotolerans. The sequence goes on from NZ_JAYKYV010000006.1 coordinate 209,724, forward strand.
TCTTATTGCCCAAGGATCAGAGGCTATTTCATCAAATCGGTGAAAATATTAAGCTCGCACGGAAACGTAGGAAATTTACAACCAACCAAGTTTCTGAGCGAGCCGGAATTCATCGCGCTACGCTTTACCGAATAGAAAAAGGGGATTCTTCGGTTGCCATTGGTTTGTACTATAGTGTTTTTAAGGTTTTGAATTTGCAAGATGATTTTCACAAACTCGGGACCGACGATGTTCTTGGTAGAAAACTGCAAGACCTAGATTTACTGAAGTAGCTAAGTTTACGTAAAAGTTGGATGGTCAATTAAGGCATAACAAATGCTATCTACAATGTCCGCCGATACAGGAAGGAGTTGTTCTTGTTGATTCCTATCCCAATCGGGTATCAACACTTAATTTCTATGTCAAGCTTAACGGATATCATTAAGTGTTAAGCGCTCAAAGATTTTTCGGAAAAGAGACTACCTTTGGATTTGTGCTATGGATTGATACTTATAAACGATGTATTTGTTGATATCTTTGAGGTAGAGTCGAAAAAGAACGGGCTGAACTTTGTGTAAATCCAAAACATTGACCTTTAGCGTTTGGCTTTTATTCAATAAACGAATGGAAAGGGCGACAATTTTGCTAACTTTGGTGCAATGACAAGAAAAAAGGGCATAGCATACATATTCCTGGGCATCATCAGCATGTTGATGTTTCACAAGGTATTGCCCCATGTTCATCATATTCACCTTGAAGCATCTTCCCATAATGAAGTGGCCCATACCCATGGTAATGAACATCATCATGGAGAACATAGGGACAACCAGTCTCAAGAAGGGCTTTTCGACTGGTTTTTGGATATGCATACCCATACCAATATCACTAATGATCTCTTGGTATTGGATTCAACTTCTGTTGAAAAGGTTGTAGCCAAAAAAGACCTCGTAAAAACTGATTTTAACTTTTCCCACAACAAACATCATTGTAAAGATGTTGATGAAATTGTAGAGTGGGATCAGCCACCTGATAAGGAACTCAAAGCCTATTTATCCAGTTATTCTCTCCGGGGCCCACCAGCTTTAGGTTAATCAAGAAGGCAAACTGATTCTTTTTTAGTAATTGAATCAGGGTGTTCGTTTCTCAATTTTGATAAACCTAAACAAAATCATTATGAAATTTAAATTCGTATGCGCTCTTTGCGTATACCTGTTCTTCGGTAAAGTGTTTTCACAATCCACTGAGATGGAGAAAGTACTAAGCCAAATAGAACAGAACAATAAAGCGTTGAAGGCCTATCAATCGTATATCAATGGGCAGCAACTGTTGAATAAAAGTGGCAACAATTTACCGAATCCAGAAGTTCTTGGGTATTATTTACCGTTTGGTGAACACCAATCGGACGATTATTCAGAATTTGAAGTATCACAATCCTTTGAGTTTCCCACAGTGTATTTGGCACGCAATAAATGGAACAAGCTTCAAGAGGATCAATTGGAAGCGATGTATACCAAAAAGCGTCAAGAAATATTGTTGAATGCGAAGAAGGGTTTGATCAATCTGAACATGCTTCGAAAAAGGCTGGAGATTGAAGAGGTCCGGAAAACCCAAAGTTTGGAGGTCTTCCAACAAATCCAGGAAATGTACAATAAGGAACAGGTTGGAATTTTGGATCTCAACAAGGCTAAAGTAGCTTGGATACAGGAACAGTTTGTTGTGGAACAGATACAAGCAGATATACAAAACCAACTGACCGAATTGCAAACGCTAAATGGTGGCCAATCCATTGAAATGAATGATTTGCAGTTGGACAGTCCTGTCCAATTACAAAGCATTGAGACAATTTGGAGTGAAAAACTGGCCAATGACCCAAGATTGACTGAACTCCAAGCCAATGAAGCTTCTGCTTTCCAGAACGTCAAACTGGAAAAGAACAAAGTCCTTCCTAATTTCTCATTGGGATATAACTACCAAGGTGTGAATGGCAATGATTATTCTGGGGTATTTGGCGGTTTGTCCATTCCCTTATGGAACAGTAAAAACAAAGTCAAGGCGGCGAAGGCCGACTTTGAGTATCAGCAAACCAATTCAGAAGTAACAAGGGCATTGATGTATTCACAATTTCAACAAGAATACAACCAGTACCTTTTGTTGTTCAACAAATACACCGAATACCGAGAAACCCTATCCAACCTAGATAGCGAAGCACTTTTATTTAAAGCCTATAGTCTGGGGGAATATTCCTTTTTGGAATATTATATGGAAGTTCAGTTTTATCGGGATGCAACCGATAGGATGTTGGAAATGGAAAAACAATTACAGCAATTACAAGCACAATTATTAATACATCAATTGTAACACCTTAAAAAACAAAAAGATGAAATCAAAGATTCACGAACACTTTAAAACAAATAAACTCATCGTGAGTAAAACAGTATCAAAAATTTTAATGGCATCAATGGTAATCATTGCAATAGGAACTACAGGATGTCGCGACACCAAAAAAGAAGAAGCTAAAGACGACCATGGACATACCCATGGGGAAGGTGCAGACCATACGCACGAACAGGAAGAAGTTAAACAGGAGGAATTTACAATGGATAAGGACTCCGTACAAACTGAAGAGGAGGGTACTCACACTCACGAGGACGGAGAAACACACCACGATCACTAAACTTTAATCAAAATGAAAAAGTATTTAATAATTGTGCTTGCCTTAATTGCAACAGCTTGTAAACAAAATAACGAAGAAGACCACGCACATAATCCAGATGGCAGCCATGTAGGGGATGAAACGCCTCGTTTGGATTATACCATTTGGACAGATGACACCGAATTGTTTGTGGAGTTCCCGGCATTGATTGTTGGACAACCGAGCAAGTTCGCCGCACATTTTACTGTATTGGACAAACATCAGCCAATACGGGAAGGTTCGGTTACGGTAAGTTTGGTCAAAGGTGAAAAAGGAATACGGTCAACTGCTGACGCACCCTCGTCACCGGGTATATTTTCTCCACTTCTTCAGCCCACAGGATCTGGGGAACATCAATTGATTTTTGATCTTACCACCCCGCAATACACTGATAAAATCGTAATCGAGGATATTATGGTCTATGCCAGTTTGGACGAAGCCAAAGAAGCTTTGGGTGAAGCGGGAGAGGATGGATCCATTTCATTTTTGAAAGAACAGGCTTGGAAAACAGCTTTCCAAACTGAACCTGTAACAAAAGGTGAAATATATGATGTTATCAAAACCTCTGGGGTTTGGCAACCAGCTCAAGGGGCATTAAAAACAATGGTGGCAACGGCCAACGGAACCGTCAACTTTTCATCATCCAATCTTACCGAAGGCATGGAGGTAAAACAAGGACAGTTGCTATTAAACGTGAGCAGTCAAGGATTGGCATCCAATAATTTAAGTGCCGAGGTGGCCAAAGCAAAGGCTAATTATGATCAGGCAGCATCGGAATACAACAGAAAAAAGGAACTCTACGAGAGCAAGATCATTCCAAAGGCTGCATTTGAAAAAGTGGAAAGTAATTATGCCATAGCAAAAGCAGAATATCAATCCATTGCTTCGGGAGTGTCGGGAGACAGTAAACAGATTCGAGCACCTTTTAATGGTTTCATAAGATCTGTAAATGTGGCCAATGGTGATTATGTAGAGCAGGGAGCTGTATTGATCAGTGTGGCAACAGAGGATTCAAAAGTGTTGAAATCGCAGATTGCACCCACCTATGGTTTGACCATGGAAAATATCAAAGGTTTATGGTATCAAACGGAAACTGGTGATTGGAAAAACATTTCAGATTCAGATGGTGAAATCCTATCCATTTCAAAAGATGTGGAAATGGAGAGTCCATTGATTTCAGTATTTGCCAGAGTGAACGACATTATTGCAGTTCCAGACGGTAGTTTAACCCAAGTACAGATTGCAATGGGAGATGGTAAACAAACCACAATTGTTCCCGAATCGGCCTTACTGGAAGATTACGGTAACTATTCGGTTATGGTGCAACTTTCGGGAGAAAGCTTTGAACGGAGATCAATTACCATAGGTAAACGCAATGGTGAAAATGTAGAGGTCTTAAAAGGTTTGGAAGCTGGTGATGTTGTGGTAACCACAGGTGCGTATCAGGTAAAAATGGCTTCCATGTCAGGAACAACCCCTGCACATGGCCATGAACATTAAAAAGCAAAAATTATGTTGACTAAAATATTAAATAGTTCCCTACATAATCGTTTGCTGATTTTGTTGGGAGCCGTAGTGTTGAGTGTATTGGGAGTGTACTATGCAAAAACAATGAATGTTGATGTATTCCCAGACCTCACAGCACCTACGGTAACCATTCTTACCGAAGCCCATGGCATGGAATCGGAAGAAGTGGAAAAACTGGTGACCTATCAATTGGAAACCGCCCTGAACGGTTCGCCCAATGTAAGACGTATTCGCTCCTCATCGGCAGCGGGTATTTCCATTGTCTGGGTGGAATTTGAATGGGGAACGGATATATATCGCGCGCGCCAAATTGTAAGCGAACGCATCCCGATGGTTCGTGAAAATCTGCCTGAAGGTATCGGCGCACCAACTATGGCACCTATTTCATCCATCATGGGAGAAATCATGTTATTGGGTGTCACCTCCGATAGTTTGTCACCTATGGAATTACGTACCCTATCCGACTGGACGATTCGCCCACGCATCAAGGCAATAGGAGGAATCGCCAATGTGGTGGTTATTGGTGGCGAGTACAAACAATACCAAATATTTGCCAATCCCGAAAAGCTGAAGCACTACAACGTGAGCTTGTCAGAACTGGTAGAGCACGTTAAGGAAGCCAATGTAAATGCTCCTGGTGGTATAGTGAATCAGTACGGCAATCAATACATCATTAAAGGAAGTGGTAGGGCCTATGCATTGGAAGATTTACAGGAAGCTGTTGTAAAACAGATCAACGGTCAGACCATTAAAATAAAAGATGTGGCTACGGTACAGATCGGCGCATCGGACAAGATTGGTGATGGTTCATTGAACGGGAAGGAATCTGTGATTTTGACCATTTCAAAACAACCCGATGTCAATACGTTAAAATTGACGGAACAATTGGATGAGGCTATTGCAGATTTGCAGAAAACCCTGCCAAAAGGGGTAGAAATCAAAAGCCAGATTTTCAGACAATCCGATTTTATTGAAGCTTCCATAAGCAATCTAAATTCGACCTTATTGGAAGGTGCATTTTTCGTGGTCATTGTACTGTTCATTTTCTTAATGAACTGGCGTACCACGGTAATTTCTTTGTTGGCAATTCCCATTTCCCTGTTGGTGTCCATCATCGTTTTAAAATTCATGGGATATACCATTAACACCATGAGTTTGGGAGGTATGGCCATTGCCATTGGGGCATTGGTGGATGATGCTATTATTGATGTGGAAAACGTTTATAAACGTTTGCGTGAAAACAGTCGTTTACCAAAAGAAGCACAACAATCGGTAATTACCGTAGTACGTGATGCTTCCGTGGAAATTCGAAGTTCCATCATCATAGCGACCTTGATCATAATTGTTTCGTTCGTGCCTCTGTTCTTTTTGAGTGGAATGGAAGGTAGATTATTACAACCGCTCGGGATTGCTTTTGTAACATCTGTATTAACTTCCTTGATTGTTGCAGTTACAGTAACCCCTGTGCTATGTTCGTATTTGCTGAACAACGAAAAGCTGTTGAACAAGCAAGCCGAGGGCACAAAAGTGGAACAATGGCTTCAAAAACGTTATGCAAACACACTCGACAAGGTGATCAAGTTCCCAAAGACGGTGATAGGTGTAACTGTGATTGCTTTTGTTTTGAGTTTGGCATTGGCAACCCAATTGGGAAGGAGTTTTTTGCCTGAGTTCAATGAAGGTTCATTGGTGATCAGTGCGGTTGGTCCTCCCGGTATGTCTCTGGAAGAAAGTAACAAGGCAGGGAAACAAATAGAAAACTTGTTGTTGGAAATGCCCGAAGTTGAAGTGGTGACCCGCAGAACTGGCCGAGCGGAACTGGACGAACACGCACAAGGGGTCAATGCTGCCGAAATTGATGTGCCATTTATATTGGATGGTAAAACCAAAGAAACGTTTTTCGAGGAAGTCCGTACCAAATTGAGTGTGGTGCCCGGGGTTAACATTACCCTTGGGCAGCCTATTGCACACCGTATAGACCATATGCTATCGGGAACGCGTGCCAATATTGCGATCAAAATTTTTGGCTCTGACTTACAACGTTTGTTTGAATTGGGAAAACAGGTGGAGCAAAACATCAAATCCATTGATGGATTGGCAGACGTGGCGGTTGACCAGCAAATAGAAGTTCCCCAAATTCGGATCAAACCCAAACGCCAAATCTTGGCGGCATACGGAATGACAGTTGGCGATCTGATGGAACAAGTGGACATTGCCTTTGCAGGTGAGGAAGTAGGCGAAATCTATGAAGGCCAACAATATTTTGATTTGGTGGTACGCTACGAAAAACCCTTTCGTGATAATATTGAGAGCTTCAAAAATACGTTGGTAAGCCTTCCTAATGGCGGACATACAGTGTTGGGTGAATTGGCGACCATAGGATCTGTAAGCAGCCCAAATACTATCAGTCGAGAAGATGTCCAGCGTAAGATTGTTATTGCCGCCAATGTACAGGGCAGGGATCTTCGAAGTGCTGTAAACGAGATTGAAGACGTGGTCAACAGTACCATTAACTTTCCTGAAGGGTATCGTGTACAATACGGCGGACAGTTTGAAAGTGAATCCAAAGCATCTCAATTGTTATTGGTCACTGCATTTTTGGCCATTGGCATTATATTCTTATTGCTGTATTACGAGTTCAAAAATGTAAAATTGGCCTTTGTGGTGCTCATCAATTTGCCTCTGTCATTGATAGGGGGTATTTTAATCGTGTACTTCACATCTGGAATCGTAAGTATTGCAGCAACCATTGGATTTATAAGCTTGTTCGGTATTGCAACCCGAAATGGTATTCTTTTGGTATCTCGATACGAAGATTTGCGACGAGAAGGAAAAACAGGGATGAACCTCATTAAAACTGGGGCATTGGATCGGTTAAACCCTATTCTAATGACAGCCTTTACCACAGGATTGGCCTTGATTCCTTTGGCCTTGAAAGGTGGACAACCAGGTAGTGAGATTCAAAGCCCCATGGCTGTGGTTATTTTGGGAGGTTTGTTTTCTGCAACTATTTTGAACCTATTGGTGATCCCCTGTGTGTATGGGTTAACGGTAAAGCAAGAATTAAAGCAATGAGAACAGTCACCTAGAGATTGTCAACCAAAAACCAAAAGCCCCTGAAAAGGGGCTTTTTAAGATGTTTTAATCGAAACAACAGGGATTGCTGTCCACTGTCCATTCAGAAAATCACTGATACTTCAAACACCCCAATGAAGTCCTCAATTTCTTTTTGGAGTGTTGGCCTTGAACCAAGGGTATCATTTAAACATGGCTCAGGCTATTATAAAATATATAAAGGTCATTTAATAGTTAATTAAATAAAATTGCTTTTCTTTGATGGTGCAGATTCAATCTTGAACCATTCGTATGGAGAGGGATAGAGGAAACACATGATATAATTTACCAACCAAAAACTTTAAGAGTGTATAAAGTAAAGAACAAAGAAACGGGTACTGGCAAAAAAGGTTTTAAAAAGAATATTGATTATTGGATGGACACCAAAAATTGGTGGGGCCCATTGTTGTTCATATTGATCATAAGTCTGGCAGGAGTAGGCATGATCGGGTTTCAAACCTACAACGATGCACCACCGATGACCGGTTTCAGGTCCCAAGATGGGGCATTGCTGATCAGTAAGACCGATATAGAAAAAGGACAAATCGTCTTTCATAAGTATGCCCTTATGGAATATGGTTCTTTCTTTGGGGATGGAGCACAACGTGGCCCCGATTTTACCGCTGAGGCCCTGCACCAGATAAGCGTTCACGTCAATACATATTATCAAGAGCAATTTGAGGCCCAAAACGGTAGGGCCGCAAATGATAATGAACAGAAAGTGATTGCCGAAAAGGTGAAACAGGAACTCAAGAATAATGGTTATGACAGTGCTGCGGATATTGTTGTTTTGAATGATGCCTATGTGTATGCCCTGGAAAAGGTGCGGGATTATTATCAAAATGTTTTCTTGGATACTTCCAGTGAAAGTTCCTTTCCTTTGAAGAACTACATTACAGACAAGGAAGAGATCCTCAGTCTTTCCAATTTCTTTTTTTGGGGAGCATGGGTCTGTGTCACCGAAAGACCAGGAGAAAGTTTTAGCTATACCCATAATTGGCCCTACGATGCCGAGGCAGGCAATACCCCAACCTCTCCAGTAGTTTTGTGGAGTGTGCTGGGGTTGTTGGCCTTTGTGCTTGTTTGTGGTATTGTACTGTACTTCATAGGCCAGTACAATCAATTGTCGAACAAATTTTTTAAACCAGCTAGCAAAGCATTGTTGACAGCCAGAAGTGTCAGGGGTTTTGCGCCCACAAAAACCCAAAGGGCATCTTACAAGTTTTTCTTCGTGGCCATTATTTTGTTTTTTGTTCAGGTGTCCAGTGGTTTTGTGACCATCAATGAATTTGTGGATTACCTTGGTTTTTTTGGTGTTGAATTCTCGGAATCCTTCCCCATAACGGTTTCCAGAAGTTGGCATCTGATGCTCTCATTGTATTGGATATCGACCTGTTGGATCGCCTCTTCCATTTTCATCCTCCCGATTTTGGCCAAAAGGGAAGTGGAACATCAACTTCCCCTGATCAACCTGCTTTTCATGCTCTTGGTCGTTCTGGTGGCAGGCTCCTTGACAGGTATGGTCTTGGGCCCGATGGGAGTTTTGGGGGATTGGTGGCACGCTTTGGGACATCAAGGTTGGGAGTTTGTTGATTTCGGACAAGCTTTCCAAGTTCTGCTCATGCTTATTTTTGTGCTTTGGGGAATTGTGGTTTTCAGGGGCATGAGACCTGCTTTTGTAAAGGGTATGCCCTGGAACCTTCCCAATTGGATCATGTATTCGATAATAGGGATCCCCTTGTTGTTCATATCGGGTTTTGTGGCCCGCCCGGAAACCAATTTCGTTATTGCCGACTTTTGGCGATGGATGGTAGTGCACATGTGGGTAGAGGCTTTTTTTGAAGTATTCATCACGGTTATCGTTAGCTATTTAATGGTATTGATGGGGCTTGTGAGCAGAAATGCCGCCATAAGGGTCATCTATTTTGCCACCATTCTATTTTTGGGCACCGGCCTTTTGGGGATTTCCCACAATTTCTATTGGAATGCCAAACCCGTGGCCACAATGGCCCTGGGCAGTATATTTTCCACCCTACAATTCGTTCCCCTGATTTTATTGACCGTGGAGGCTTGGAGGTTCAAGAACATGCCACGAATTGCCCTTGAGGGAGTAAAGCCGAGCGAACTGGGCGATTTTGGGTTTCCAGAGGTGTTTTCGTTCTTGATAGCCGTGAACTTTTGGAACTTTTTCGGGGCAGGGGTATTGGGAATCATAATCAACCTGCCCATCATGAACTATTATGAGCATGGTACTTATCTGACCGTAAACCATGCCCATGCTGCTTTAATGGGAGTGTACGGGAATATTTCACTCGCTGCCATGTTGTTTGCTACAAAGTTGCTGTTCAAGCCAAAAAAATGGAGTAAGAAACTGGTAAAGGTGTCTTTTTGGTCCATTAACATAGGGTTGATGCTCATGGTACTTTTGGATCTTCTTCCCGCGGGCACCATCCAATTCAAGGCAGTGGTTGAAAATGGACTCTGGTTTGCCCGTTCCGAAGCATTTATAGGAGGAGGGGTGTTCCAATCTCTGACTTGGTTAAGGGGAATAGGTGCCTGTCTTTTTCTTTTTGGCGGGGTGATTCCCTTAATGTTGTTCATCGTATCCGGGGCAGCTTCCCTTAAGCGTTCCCAGCCTTCGGATAAGAGTTTGATTCAAATAGCAAGACATGATTCTGTTTAAACATTTCAACTTTGATTCGGCCCATTTTTTGCCCAATGTACCCGATGGTCATAAATGCCGGACCCTACATGGCCATACCTACCGATTGACATTGTATTTCGAGGGGGAATTGGACAGGGACCTTGGATGGGTCATTGATTTTTCCGATATCAAAAGCGTGGTCAGCCCCATAATAGCTCTTGTTGACCATAGGTTGTTAAATGATATTGAGGGACTTGAAAACCCGACATGCGAGCATGTCGCCATGTGGCTATGGGGCAAGATCAAGGTCAACATCCCACAACTCTGCAAAATCAAATTGTATGAGACCCCTACATCGGGTGTTGTCTATGAAGGAGCATAAATCCTTCCGAAAAGAAGAGATAATAGGTCGGAAACTTGATCTAAAACCGATTTACAGATCAACCCCTTTTAGGGAAATGACCGTTCCATTCTGTTCCATCTCGGCAGCGAGCTCGGAAATGGACTTCTCCTTGAAATTGCGGAGGATTTCTTCCTTGAACGGCGATACAATATGGTGAACGGGACAGGGGTTTTCATTATTGCACTTGGAAAGGCCTAAAAAACAATCATCAAATTTATACGCTCCATCTATGCTGGAGATAATGTCCCAAAGCGTATTGTTTAAATTTTTTTTGTCCAAAAAAAAGCCTCCGCCCGGGCCTTTGCTAGAGGAAACCAATTTGTTCGTGGTCAGTTTTCGGAGCAACTGGGCCAAAAAAGGCTGGGGCACTTCAAGAGCTTCAGCGATGCTTTTGGCACCGAGTTTATTGTCCACAGTACTATGGATCGCTAAATAAACTACTGCTCGTACGGCATATTTACAGGCATTGGACAGCATATTCAAATACATTTGGATGGCTCAAAGATAATTAAAAGATAATTTTATATTTCATTATGACATTTATCATTTTTTGCTCGGTGCGGGTATCCTAGTTTCGAAACTTAAAAAAAACCGTCACCATACATCGAATGGGAACGGATTCAAAAAAAATTACCAAATCAAGATATCGTTATGCCATGAAAGGAGGACAATCAGTCAATCATTTTACCCCTGAAATTGACCTACATCAGGAAATCCTAGAACTCAAAAAGAAGAAAAATGCAGTCTTGCTAGCCCATTTTTATCAGCGTCCCGAAATTCAGGAAGTTGCCGATTATGTGGGCGATAGTTTAGGCCTTTCCCAAGCCGCGGCCAAAACTGATGCGGATATCATTGTATTTGCCGGGGTGCATTTCATGGCTGAAACCGCCAAGATCCTCAATCCAACAAAAAAGGTGTTGCTGCCCGATCTGTCCGCTGGTTGTTCCTTGGCCGATTCCTGTCCACCGGAAGCCTTCAGGCCCTTTGTGAAGGCCCATCCGGAACACCTTGTAGTGACCTATATCAACTGTTCGGCCGAAATCAAGGCTTTAAGTGATTATGTATGCACCTCCTCCAATGCCCTAAAAATCATTTCCGCCATCCCTAAAACCGCTCCCATTATTTTTGCTCCGGATAAAAATTTGGGCAGTTACCTGATCGGGCAAACGGGAAGGGATATGTTACTTTGGGAGGGCAGTTGTATTGTCCACGAAGCTTTCTGTATCGACAAATTGCTGGAGCTTTATCATAAACACCCGGATGCATTGATCATTGCCCATCCCGAATCCGAAGAACATATACTGAAAATTGCCAACTACGTTGGTTCCACCTCCGCTATGATAACCTATGTGAAGCGTCATCCCAGGGAAAAATATATTGTGGCCACCGAGGCCGGCATCCTTCATGAAATGCAAAAGGAAGTCCCGGGCACCATACTGATTCCTGCCCCGGCAGTGGAGGACAACAGTTGTGCCTGCAGTGAATGCGCTTTCATGAAAACAAATACCCTGGAAAAAACATATCGTTGTCTCAGGGATGAAACCCCTGAAATAAAAGTGCCGGAAACCATTGCAAAAAAAGCGTTGGTTCCCATTGAACGCATGCTGAAACTTTCCAAATAGAGCAATAATGGTTTCAACGGATTACCTTGTGATTGGCTCGGGAGTTGCCGGACTGTCGTTTGCCCTTAAGATGGCGCATAAATTCCCGGACCGTACCGTCTGCATTACTACCAAGTCTGATGAAGATGAATCCAACACCAAATATGCCCAGGGTGGTGTTGCGTCCGTATCGGATTTAGGGGAAGACTCTTATCAAAAGCATATATCCGACACCTTGATTGCAGGAGATGGACTTTGCGATGTAAACATAGTGGAGATGGTTGTCACCGGAGGCCCCGAACGGGTAAGGGAACTGATGTCTTGGGGCGCACATTTTGACAAGGGCAAGAATGGTAAATTGGCATTGGGGCGTGAGGGAGGCCATTCAGAGCACCGCATTATACACCATAAAGACAGTACGGGGCGTGAGATAGAACTGGCCCTCCTAAGTCAAGTACATCAGCGGGACAACATCACAATGTGTCAACACCATTTTGCCATAGACCTTATAACAGAGCATCAGCTCTATGGAACCAAATCAAGCACACCGACTTGTTACGGGGCCTATGTCCTTGACCAAAAAACGGGTAAAGTGGAGGCTTTCTGCGCAAAGAACACAGTTTTGGCCACAGGTGGGGTGGGCATGGTCTATGGACATACCACAAATCCTGCCATTGCCACGGGAGATGGCATTGCCATGGCGTATAGGGCAGGGGCACAGATCCGGGATATGGAGTTTGTCCAATTTCATCCTACCGTCCTTTACGATGGTAAAGCCGGCCGGTCATTTTTGATCTCAGAGGCCGTAAGGGGTTTTGGGGCCTATTTAAGAAACAAAAAAGGGCGTAGATTTATGCCCGACTACGATACAAGAGCGGAGCTCGCGCCTCGTGATATTGTCTCCAGAAATATTGACCAAGAGCTGAAAAAATATGGGGATCCTTGCGTTTTTTTGGACTGTACACATCTTGATATGAAGGAATTCAAGGTGCATTTCCCCAACATTTATGAAGAATGCCGAACCAGACATATCACTATTGAAAAAGATTGGATCCCTATTGTCCCAGCGGCCCATTACCTCTGTGGGGGAATTGTTGTGGACACACAGGGAAGGACATCTGTAAAAAACCTTTTTGCCTGTGGCGAATGCTCGCGGACAGGTCTTCATGGAGCCAATAGATTGGCATCCAACTCCTTATTGGAGGCCTTGGTATATGCCCATACTATTTTCGGGTATTTGGAACGCCAGGAACTATTCCCAGCATCGGTTGCCATACCCCAATGGGACGATATGGGAACACAGATTGCCAAGGAAAAAATTCTTATCAGGCACAACATGAATCGCTTACAGGCACTTATGCAAGATTATGTGGGGATTGTAAGAAATACCGCCCGCTTGCAAAAAGGCGTCAAACACCTCGATGCGATATATGGTGAAATTGAGGAACTGTATCGGACAACAAAAGTGGACGTGGCACTTTGTGAATTGCGAAACATGATCAATGTGGCCCATCTCATTATTGGACAATCTTTGAAAAGAAAGGAAAATAAGGGTGGATTCTATAATATTGATCTTGAACCTGTCAGCAGTATTTAGAAGCCTAATATGGCATAGCTCCATATTAGAAAATACATGAAGTAATTCAAGAGAGTATACAGAAAGGGATCAATGAACAACCCGTTATTGGGCGGTTGTTTTTAAATCACGAATTTCACCCAAAAGCTTATCCAAAACAACTTTTAAATCTTTCAAAGCCCCCGAAATTGGGGAGCTGTTGTCGTTAGAAACTTTGTTTGCCTTACCAAATATGGTTTGATAATAAGAGATCCCTTCATGTAAATTATTGATAAAAGTGGATAAGTATGCTACTTGCTTATCCGTAATGGAACCTTGTACTTCCTCCATCTTGCCTTTCAGAAAATCAATGTAAATTTTAAGCTCCTTGATGAACATGTTGGGGCGGTCGGTTCTCTTGATCAAATTGGATTCCCCATAAATATGTTGCATCATTTCCCTGAGACTGGCAATCTTTGAAAAGTATGCCATATTTGGTCCTGGGCAAATGGAGACACCATCACCTTCGGTTTTGGTATCCAACCCGTATTTTAACAAGGCAGAAGTACCCAATCCTACGCAGGCACATGATTTCTCGACAATCTTGTCAAAGGCCGCTTGGCGGGCTTGTGGTGAAAGATTCTTTTTGTTCAATTCTTGTATTTTTAGATGTTGGTATTGTCGTGATGCCATACAAATACCCTCACTGGTGAATTCCTTGTTCAAGGCGACATATTTTTTGGGACAGGCACTTCCGGGCCTGTTTTTTTGAATGTTGGCCCACTTTTCCATGTCTTTGGTATTTCCCCTTAAGCTATTGAAAGGAACGCCCAAGGGAGAGATGTTGCTCAGGTAAAGGTCTTTTTCTTTGGCCTGCGATAATTTTTTCAAGGTAGTGTCGTCCACCGTAGTGGCCTCGGGCACTAGAAGAAACGGGGTTCCCCAACCCACGGAATCCAATTGATAGTGTTCCAATAGAAAATCATGCTCTTCCGAGGTGCCCACCCCACCTTGGGCAGTGATTTTAACGGGCAAGGCAGATTGGGGAACATAACGTTTTTTTTGTGAAAGTGCACGGACCAGCACAGCGTTGGTTTCTGATACCAACGCTTCTTTCCGGTCTCGGAACTGCGCCAATATCGGCCCCATAAGATGACCATCTGTAGCAAAGGCGTGCCCACCACAGTTCAATCCCGATTCGATTCTGTACTCCGATACCCATAGCCCTTTCTTTGCGAGAAACTTCCCCTGGATCAAGGCCGATCTGTAATCACTGACCTTTAGGATGATTCTCTTTTTTATGATTCCGTTTTCATCTGGATAAAAATCATCGAATTCCTCAATATAGCCGTACAATCGGGGGTTCATGCCCGCCGAAAAAATAACCGAGGAACTAAGGTGGCTATTGGCATATCCCCTAAGGGCGGCATGGGCATCATTGTACTTGTTGGGCAAAGGCTTTTTGTGTCGATAATTCTCCCTATCCAATTTGGTCATGATGTTGACCTCAATATTGCCCATGGAAAGGTTCTCATCAAGAAACTCCTTGAGGGAGGCCGTGCAATCGGTTTTTTGGGTCAAATCGATAAACCGTTGCTTTAGTAACGAAGTGTTGGGCAACAAATCAAAGTATTGTCTTAAACCATCGCTATGGCCATATGTAACATCCTTTAGTTGCTCAAACCTTTTTTCTGCCAGTTCTTTAATGAGATTGAGATAGGAGGTGATTCTTTTGGCCCTGAAGTCCTCGGTTCCCTCATTGATTTCATGGTAGGGCATTTCAAATTTTTCACAATACATCCTTCTTAGTTTTTCCATAAGGATATCATCGACCAGAGATATTGCCGAATCTATGCCCAAATGGGAAACTTTCAATGGGGTGTCAATGGTGAATGCAATTCCCATAACGGGAATATGGAAGGAGTGGGGAGTCATATAATTGGATTTTTTACCCGATTAGGGCAATTTTTAAAAGTTGATTCGGTAATTCCAAAGATGGTTGGGTCACCCTGGACGGGAAATCACAGAAGATAGCGAGCCCAGTGAGAGGCCACATTTCAACCAAAATAAAACGAGAACTCTCCTTTTGATGAAATGTAGCGTACTACTCAGTGAAAATTGTCTCAAATTACCGATATGTAAATTCATTTGGTTTTAGTTTGTTGGACAGGATTTCTGCCCTTCTGTTTGCCAAGGGATTGTACCCGCCTTGTAAGTGATAATGTCGCAGACCATGTTCTTTTTGCCTCCCGGAACTGAAGTTGGAGACCCGTTTGAGGTATCCGATGACCCGGGTGGCATGGTCCACATTCTGCGAATTGCATGCACTGCATTCATACAAGGTACGTTTGTCAATATGAGCGCACTCGTTGCAGATGGTGATACGGATATTGAAACAAAAATAATTGCACCCGGCCTTGGCTGTGGCATGGATCAACTTTTTAAACCCTTCCTTGTTCGGGGTTTCTTCCAGGTTGAGATGTAGGGCAGACCCACCGTCCAAATATTGGATGGTTTCCTTGCCATGAAGCATGATCTTGTCCAAAGCGTTGATACGTTCGTCCTCAACAACATAAAAGTAGGAATTATAGCAGTCCCTAGGGACAAAAAGTCCGTCCTCCCGGTCCCATTTGGCATTTTTGACCCCCAAATTTTCGGCTGGAACGAACTCCGTGTTGAACATGTACCCGTAGGTCTCTCTGGCCTTTCTATTTTCATGGTAGATGGCCTTGAGGTAGTGGTTAACAAACTCCTTATAACCACCATTGTTGCCCACTTGGATGCCTTGGCTTTCTGCGGCCTCGACCATTCCGTTGATGCCCACGGTCAGGAATTGCTTGTCCAAGGATATCAAACCAGCGTTATAGACGGGTAACATGCCAGCTTTTTCATAGTCATCAATAAGCTTGCGAAAGGCTACTTGGTACTTATGGACCTTGCGGACTTCCGCTACAATATCGGCCCCTTGCTGTACCAAACGGTTCATGTTGAGGGTGATGACATTCACCGAACCAGTGGCTACCCCGCCGGCTCCGAGGGAATAACTAAAAGTGTGGTCACTGATTTCATTGCGCAATCGGCAGCAGGACGCAAGGCTGTCCGCATTTTCGGATTGATAGATAAAAAAGGAGTTTCCCTCGCTCAACTCATGTGCGCACATATCGGTGAACTCCGTATCTACAGGGATTCCTTCCTTGGTCAACATCGCAGCGGTCACTACGGGAAAGGTCAGAATGGCCCTAGTACGCTCTTTGTTGAACCAGTCCATAAAAAAGGACTGTAGCTTTTTGACACTTTCCCATTGGGGTCTTCCCATATCTGGAAAGACAAAATCCCCGAACATACTGTCAAAATAGGGTTTGTCATAGAGGGAAATGTTCCAGAACACCGATTGGTACCCCCTTGCCGCAGCCGGTTGGTTAATGGCATAAACGACATGTTGGAGGTGGTTGGCGATAGTGTCCGTATGGGTGTCGAGATAATCCGGCCCATAATCCTTGGCCGCAAAATGGTCAAAATACATCAAGAATTCCACGGTGGCCAAGGCTCCGGCAAATTGGGAACTTACGGCAAAGACCAAGTTGACAAATTCCCCGCAAAAACTTTCCAAGTGTTTTGGAGCCAAACTTTCGCCCCCCAGTTTGGTAAGGCCGTCCAATAGAAAGGGGTACATACTTATGGAGGCACAATAGGGTTTTAAAGAGGTCTCGTCATGGACATAAATTTCATGGGACTCTATTTGCCTTATATATTCTTCTGCCAGGTCATTCCCGTATAAAGCGGCGATTTTCTGTTTGACCAAAGCTCTATTTATCTGTATGTTGATGTCCTTGTTGAGCTCTGCTTCCATGGTCGCAATATTCTTGGAAGTGACATTGGCGTTGGCATCGACCTTGGAACCGTCTGCAGCATTGCCGGAGTGTAGGTAATGGTCTATGAACGCAATCTTTTTGGCGATTTGTTTATCGGTGAGTCGTATCATATTAAAACTATTTAGAGGTGAATAAATGGTTGAGCATCCTATTGGTCTTGACTTCCTTGAACATTTGGTTGGTGGTATGGCTATCAAGGCCGCCAAGGTCTTTGTCCCACCTTCCGGTCTTTATCCAGGTCAGGTGTTCAAGTATGTTGAATGGTATATGGTCTTCGCCCGTGTAAAGACAAGTACTGTATCCTTGCTGTCGGGCATATTTTAGGTGTGCCACAAGTTCTTCCCGATGCCATTCGCCTCCCATAAAGACAACACAGGTGGCAAAACCGGAATATCGGTTCAAAAGTGCTTGAAAATATTCAGAGGTAAGCTCATTTCCATTTCCTTCCTTCCATAAAAAAGGGGAATGACAGCCCTCACATCGGAGGGGACATCCAGAAATTGAAAAACAGAGACTGATCTCCCCGGGAACTTCTTGAAACACTACCTGAAAGTCATGATAAAACATAAAGAACTCATTGTTTTTTTGTCCTTTATAAAATTAAGGCAGGGTTTTTTTGGACAGCGGTGTGGCTTCAAAAGTTATAAAGAGACTTATTAACAATAAAATGACCTTTTAATCATTTATATTATGATAAAGATTTTGATTGCTACAAAATATGCTCCATTTCCTGCAATTTCTTGATAAAGCCCCATTGTACCCGAAAGGTAAAGGCAAGTTCCTTGAACCGTGACAAAGGTTCTCGAGGAAATTTGTATTCCGATTGTCTCAATGGATGGTTTTGTGTGTTCATCAACTGATTTTTTTATAGCTCCATACGGCCATGGCATTCATGACCACGGCATAGAGGGTTGTTTTGATAAGTTGAGGGAGAATATCATAAAACCCTGAACCCTTTAGCATGACCATGCACATGATCTCCACAAAGTATTTGATAGGATTGAATTCGGTCAGGAACTGGGCCCATTTGGGCATGCTCTCGATGGGCGTGAAAAGACCGCTCATCAAAATAAATATGACCACAAAGAACCATGCGATGAACATCGCCTGCTGTTGGGTATCCGTAAAATTGGAGATGAACAGACCCATGCCCAAAATCACCAGTATGTAAATGGAGGTGTAAAAGTACATGAGGGCCAGGCTTCCCAGCATGGGGACAGCGAAAATGAGCTTGGCCAATACCAGGCCAATGGTCAACAGCCCCATGCCAATGACCCAAAAAGGAAAAAGCTTCCCAATGATGAAGTGGTGTTTTTTGATAGGCGTGACATTGATCTGTTCCAAGGTGCCCATTTCTTTTTCCCGGACAATGTTCATGCCTGAAAGGAACAGGGTGATCATGGTCACCAACAATACCAGGATTCCCGGAACCATAAAGGTTTTATAGTTCAAGGTCTTGTTATACCAAAAAAGTGGGATACCTTCAATTTGGACAGGTTGAGCCTTGTTATTGGACAGCTGAACCAAATCAACTTCCAGGTTCTTGTTGAATGTTTTGATGATCTGGGTGATATAGACATTTTCAACCCCTGCGGCAGCTCCGTCAATGGCATTAATGGTCACCCCCAAATCGATATTTTTATCCTTCCACAAATCCCGTTCAAAATGTTCGGGGATGGTCAACACCACATCGACCTTACCTTGTAACATGGCCAGATCACTTTCTTTTGGATGGGGGAATACCTGGGAAACATCAAAAAAGGTGGAGGCATGGAACTTGTCTATTAGGGCACGGGAGGTTTGGGTGTGGTCATTGTCAATGTATCCAAAGGAAATGTTGTTGATCTCATAGGTGGCCGCATTGGAAAGAATGACCAATTGCAACAACGGCAGTATGAATATGATGGGCAGCATACCCTTGTTCCGAAAGATCTGCCTGAATTCTTTGTTGATGATATATAGAATTACCCGCATGTTATTCCAATCTTATTTTATATTTTTTTACGCTAAGTCCAATGAAAAGAAGGGTCATCCCCAAGAGGACCATGGTCTCTTTCCAAACAATGTGGATACCCACACCTTTGAGCATGATTCCCTTGACGATGATGATGAACCATTTTGCAGGGACGATATTACTGATGACCTGAAGGGGAACTGGCATGCTGGAAATCGGAAAAATAAAGCCCGACAAAAGGATCACCGGTAACATCAGTCCCATCAAGGAGATCATCATGGCTATTTGTTGGGTGGCCGAAATAGTGGAAATCAATATCCCCAGTGCCAAGGAGGTGACAATGAACAGCACACTTTCCAGGCCCAACAGGAACAGACTCCCTTTGACGGGGACATGGAAGACAAAAATACTCAGTATGACAATGGCGGCAGCATTGATTAAGGAAAGAAAGATATAGGGAAACACCTTTCCAATGATTACCTGAACAGGGTTCAAAGGGGATACCAATAAAATTTCCATGGTGCCCAATTCCTTTTCCCTGGTGATCGAAATAGAGGTCATCATGGCCGATACCAACATGAGGATGACGGTCATAACGCCCGGTACGAACATATAAACACTTTTCAGTTCCGCATTGTAGAACATACGGGATTGGGGTATGATCTGATAGTCCTGTGTTATGGCCCTGTTCTGTTCCTCTTGGTAATGGGAAAGGATGGAATTGATATAATTGCTGATGGTGTTGGCCACATTGGGATCGGTCGCATCCGTCACAATTTGAACCTTTGCGGTGTTTTCTTTGATCAATTTTTTACTAAAATCTTTTTCAAAATAGAGCACGGCCTTAACCTTCCCCTTTTTAAAGGCATCCTCAATCTCCGCTTCCTCCTTTATGTATTGGAGGATACTGAAATACTCCGATGCGGAGATTTTTGAGATGATCTCCTTGGTAGAGGCATCCTGGGACCGATCTAAAATGGCAATGTCGACATTGTTGATCTCATTGGTAATGGCAAAGCCGAAAAGCATGATCTGTGCCACGGGCATGCCAAATAGGATGAACAGGGATCTTCTGTCCCTGAAAATATGGTAAAACTCTTTTTGTACAAACCCGATAAAACGTTTCATAAGGTAAGCTCTTTAACTTCTTGCCAATTTTAAGAACACATCGTTCATGGAATCCGCACCAAAATGGGACTTTAGGTTTTTTGGAGTGTCGAGGGCCTCTATGGTACCATCTACCATGATGGATACCCTGTCGCAGTACTCAGCTTCATCCATATAGTGTGTTGTCACAAAAATGGTGGTGCCGTTGTGTGCCGCCTTATAGATCATTTCCCAAAACTGCCTTCGGGTAATGGGATCTACCCCCCCTGTGGGTTCGTCCAAGAAAACAATTTTTGGGTCGTGCAATAGGGATACCGAAAATGCAATTTTCTGTTTCCAGCCCAACGGCAATGAGCCGACGAGACTTTTGGCTACTTTCTCCAAGCCCAGTTCTTCAATGAGGTGGTTTGATTTTTGGGAGATCCTATCCTTGGACAACCCATAGATACCGCCAAAAAAGCGGATATTCTCCTTGACGGTAAGATCATCGTACAGGGCAAATTTTTGACTCATGTACCCGATGCTCTTCTTGATGTTTTCCGTTTGGGAGTATACATCGAACCCTGCCACATGGGCCGAACCGGAACTGGGTGTGGAAATGCCTATCAGCATTTTCATGGCAGTGGTTTTCCCGGCGCCATTGGCCCCCAAAAAACCAAAGATTTCTCCTTTCCTGACATGGAAACTAATCTTGTTCACCGCGGTGAAAGCACCAAAAACCTTGGTGAGCCCCTCTACTTGTATTACTGTTTCTTCCTTCATTGTTTTGCCAATTCCATAAATGTATCCTCAATCGTTGCCTTGGTCCTTTCGATATGTATGTTTTGCAGGCCTTCTTTTTTTAAATACGCCCTGAGCTCCATAGGGTCGAACCCATCCCGTTGGTCCGTATAGTGAATGTATTCACCAAAGGGAAATACACTGTGTTTATGGGTGTAGGCATTCAATTTTTCGATCAATAGGTACGTGTTGTGGGCCCCAACGTCGAAAATGGGCTTGGAATAGTGTTCCACAATGGCCTTTGGAGTGTCGATTTCAAGGATCCTTCCATCTTGGATGAGTGTGATTCGATCACATAGGGCGGCCTCGTCCATATAGGGGGTCGACACGAGAATGGTAATTCCCTTGTCCTGTAATCTTTTGAGCATTTCCCAGAATTCCTTTCTTGAAACGGGGTCAACACCCGTGGTGGGTTCATCAAGGAATAGCACTTTGGGCTTATGGATCAAAGCACAGGAAAGCGCCAATTTTTGTTTCATCCCACCGGATAATTTACCGGCTCTACGGTCTTTGAAAGGCTCTATTTGGACATAAATATCCTTGATTAGGTCATAATTCTCGGTAATGGTCGTGCCAAAAATGGTGGCAAAAAAATTGAGGTTTTCTTCAACCGTTAGGTCATGGTACAGGGAAAAGCGTCCCGGCATATACCCCACCTGTTTTCTGATGGCCTTAAAATCGGCAATGATATCGTACCCTGCAACGGATGCAGACCCTTGGTCGGGAAGGAGCAAGGTAGTCAGGATTCGGAATAGGGTCGTCTTTCCTGCACCATCAGGTCCGATAAGACCATATAGCTCCCCTTGGCCGACCTGAATGGAGATGTCATCCAAGGCGTTGACCTTTCCGTAAGATTTGCTTATGTGTTCGATTACAATGGACATAGGCGTGGCTTATAATTTTTGGAAAATGCTTGTTCCATATTATTAGTTTAAAAAAGTCATCATTCGTTTTGAGGTGCTGTGCTATATTTTGGGTCAATTGTCTGCTTTATTTTTCATGCGCCACGTTTTGCAGGGCTTTATTTTTTATCAATGGATAAAACCATACATGTAGGTTGTCATAGGATGTCTTATAAGGTTTAAATACATTAGTTCGAAATCCACATTTCGGCGGGCATGCCTATTTTGAGGCTTCCATCATTTTTAACCTTTATCTTCACGGCGTACACCAAGTTCACGCGCTCTTCCTTGGTCTGTATGATCTTGGGTGTGAACTCCGCAGATGTGGATATCCAGGATACTGAGCCTTCATATGATCTCATTGAATCCGCATCATCGATCTTGACCGTGACCTGTTGACCGATCTTGATGTTGGGAAGTTGTGTTTCACTGATATATACCCGGAGTTCCATTTCATCAAGGTTGGCCATTTTGAACAAGGGCCTTCCGAAGACAGCAACTTCACCAGGTTCGGCATATTTGACCAATACCGTACCGTCCAACGGGCTTTTCACGATACTTTTTGCAATTTGGTCCTCAATCTGCTCGATCTGGACCTCAATGCCCTTGACTTCGTTGATGATGGGGACGTTCTGGGTCTCTACACTCTTGATCTGTTGTTGAAGGATACGGACCTTACCTTGGATGTCGTCCAATTGCTTTTGGGTGGCAGCATTTTCCTTGATCAAGCTTTCGATACGTTCTTTGTCATTTAGGGCCACCTTTAATTCCTCCCGAAGTATCTCTCGCTGGGAAAGCACGTTTGTTGATTTTGAGTAAATGGTTTGTTTTGCGGCTTTCAATTGGTCGCGTTTCAACGATAATTGGGTGGTGTCGATGACCCCGACAACATCATTGTTTTGAAGTAGGCTTCCTTCTTCAATATTTAGAAATAGAATTTTGCCATTGGCCTCAGCGGAAACCGTAGTTTCTGTTGCTTCAAAATTTCCATAGCCATCGGCGAGGTCCCCTCCACCATTACAGGATGTAAGGGAAACGACCAGAGCGGAAATGGACAATATTGTCAGGGCTTTTTTGGTCTTTTGGACCCTAGTTACTGCTCTTTTCATAGGTACCTTGTGTAATTTGATATTGAATCTGGTTCATTAGTTTTTGTGTTTTGTGCAAGGCAAGATTGCTCTTGGCCTCATATAAATTTGTAAACTCGGTGATATAGGCCGAGGAGGTGATCACCCCGTTCTTCAGTTGGGATTCTGCTGTCTTGACCATTTTTTCAAATCTGGGAATGATTTGTTCATCATATTGGATCAGCTCCTCCATTTTGTCTATTTCGGATTGTAGCTTGACCAACTCAAAATTATTGTTGAGTTCAAAGGTTTCCTTTTGCGAACCGACAAGGTCCCGGTTGATTTGTAAAGACTGTCGTTTCTTTCGGTTTTTGCTCCAATCAAAAACATTCCAGTTGAGTTTTACACCGGTCATGAAAAAAGAGTTGAAGGTATTGTCCAGCATATTGAGCCCTGGATTCCCATATCCGCCCTGTGCAAAAGCACTGATTTTGGGAAGTTTGGACCTTTCCAAAAGGTCCGACGACAGGTCGACTTGGGATTTTTGTAGCTCAAAAAGCAAAAGTTCCGGTCTTTTGGATGTCTGGTCGGGGATCACGGGAAAAACCTCTGGTCGCTGTAACACAACCTGTGGTCGCAGGTCGGTGCCGATTATGAGGGAGAGTTGCTGGAGCAACTCGGTTTTAGACAGGGCAAGTTCAGTATTGTTCTGCTGGATTTTAAGGAGTTCAACTTCTAGTGCGTCCGCCGATGATGAAAGTAGGGTGCCATATTTTACCCCGGCCTTGACCTCTTCAAGTCTTGCGGTCAACTGGGATTCCTTTGCCTGCAACAAATCTTGGTTTTCTTGAAGTAACAATAGGGAAAAATACAGCTGGTTTACACGGTTTTTTAAACCATATAAAATAATCTCAAGCTCCTGTTGTTCAATGGCCGACTTGGTCTTCTTGGCCTTGACCGAAGCATCGATCATACCTCCATGGTAAATCAGTTGATTGACATCCAAAGTCGTACGGTATTGATCCTTGTTGGGCGGGACAATGGTACTATTGGGCAATTGACCTCCAAGACTTGTCACTTCAGATTGATAAGTGGCCTGCCCATTGAGATTCAATGTGGGCAGCCGATCTTTCTTGATGGCTTCAATATCAAGTCTTGCTTGGTCGGCCAACATGGTGGACTGCTTTGTCAGGGGATAATTGACTTTGACCAGTCGTAGACATTCATCCAATGAAATGGTCAGTTGGGCTTGCGATAAAAGTGGGATTATCAGGAAAATCAATAAAAAAAAGAGCCGCTTTCTTTGGATTGATTTTGCATCCATTGATGGTAATACATAAAGGGTGTTACTTAAACTGTTCATGATGCTTTGATAGTATTTATGATCATTTCGGGGATCAATTTTTTTCGTTCTTCCATATAGGATTTGAAAGCAACTTCGTCAAGTCCTAAAATACCTGTCACCAATTCTTTCCCAATGAAGGGAAATGCGGTCAATGAGATCAAGTTTAGTACCAGTTGCTTAGGGTCTATGGGCCTGATAATGCCTTGTTTGATCTCTTTGGCTATTTGTTTTTCAAATACTGAGGGGTCTGGCGTGATATGATTGGCAAAGAATGTCTCTCCAAATTGGGGGTTGATGTTCATCTCTTGAATGATAAACGTTGGTAAATAAGGGTTGTCGGCCACAAATGTGATATATCCATCCACAAAATCCCTGATTTTTTCAAACACCGGTTTATCTGAATTGAAAATGGTATTCAAGTGGGGGGCCAGTTCCCCGAACGCTTGTAGAAAAACCGCTTCGAACAATTTCTGCTTGCTCCTGAAATAATAATGGAGCATGGCCTTGTTGATGTTGGCCTCATCTGCTATTTCCTGCATGCGTGCCGCAGCCAATCCCTTTTTATAAAATACCAGCTTTGCGGCCTTTAAAATTGATTTTTCAGTTTCGGTATGTATCATTTCAATTAAATTAACCATCAAATTTAACCAAATGGTTAATATTAAAAAAAATAGTTATCAAATATTTTACAATGCATTGAAAAATAAGTTGTTGAAATATTTTGGAGACGAATACTTGTTTAGTCGATCCCCAATCTTTTAAGGCAGGTTTCTTTATAACGCTTCCCAATGGATATTCGGATGTCGCCGATGATGAATCTTATTCCGCTGGACGGCCGTTATGCATACAAGTTTCACGACAAAGGACGGGTGCCCCCGGAGAAATTGATTGTCGGGCAATTTTTCCATGAGCTGTTTAAAGTTCATTAAGGTAAGTATTGGGTTTTTTACTTCTATCTTGACGTGGATCCTGAAAAGGATCGATATAGAGAACAATTAAGAGCGAATGATAGACAGTAGGGCATTTGATCTAAATAGGGGGCCATTTAATTTGGCTGACAAGACCTTGGTACCCAAGGCAGGTGCCTGTGATGTATGTGCTTTTAACGCCACCAATCAGGGCAATCTGTTTGGAAATGGTTAGATGGGCTGTACCTGGACCGCCTGTTTTGAGAACAAAAAGACAAAGACCTTTATGCAACTACTGAAGAAGGCCTTGAAAGAGGGATTGCGACTCGTGCCCGACATCAGCAAATCTGGAGGCACTAGAGCCTTCCTCTGGAAATCCCAGTAAATAAGAACTTTCCAGCCTTCCATAAATTTATGCTCACCGAATAGGCCACCTCATTCTTAAATATTGGAATATCAATTAGAAATATTATTTTTTGGCTTCATTTATATTGTATAAAACATAAGTGCCTCTAAGTTTAGTCAAGTTCAACTGGTATAGACAAATGGTTCAACAGTGATCTTTAGCGGGAAGTACGATTATACAGTGTATTGCCTCTGGTCAATGTTTACAAATGGATATTTGGAAAGATAAGTATCCAATTATATTACCGTTTTAGCGGTAATACTTGAATATTGTTTTTGTATAGATGTAGAAATAGTAAAGTATCGTTAAATTTACTGTTATAACGGTAATATGTGATTGATTTAGGTTTGATGGTAAAAAAACATCGCAAGAAAGCCGGGCTGACACAGCTTGAACTGGCCAATTTGGCCGGTATAGGCAAGACAACCGTTTTTGATATTGAAAAAAATAAGGAAACTGTTCGTTGGAGCAACATTCTTGCCGTACTTCAGGTATTGAATATAGAAGTGGAATTTAAAAGCCCATTGACTGAAAATGTATGAGAAAGGCAGTGGTATATACCCATGGGAAAAGGGCAGGAGTTTTAACAGAAGTCTCTCCAAGGGAGTATAGGTTTACTAATGATGATGATTACAATGGTCAGGCAATTTCATTGACCATGCCCGTTGGTCAAAAGAAGTTCAGTTTTGATGGGTTCCCTCCCTTTTTTGAAGGTTTGTTGCCCGAAGGTATCATGTTGGAAGGTCTACTTAGGATTTCCAAAATTGACCACAAGGATTATTTCTCCCAATTGATGGCCACTGGTGCTGATTTGGTAGGTGCAGTAACTGTAGAACCTATGGAAGATGAATAGGTGCCCTATAACATATGAACAGTGCGGTACGGCAAAATATAGTGGGAAAGGGCTCAAAATGATTACCGCCAAGTTAACCGGCTTACATGATTTGCCTTATACAGCTTCGGAACTGAGGAGAGAGGCGGTAAACAGGGCTAAGAAATTATCCATACAGGGCGTGCAGCCTAAATTGAGTGCGAGTATTTCCGTAGTCGACCAGGAATTTAAAGTTGTGGACCAATTTGGGACTTATATCATAAAACCCCAAAATGATATTTTCCCCCAATTGCCCGAGAATGAGGACCTCACCATGCGAATGGCCAAGGTCATTGGTATCAATGTGCCCTTTCATGGTATGGTTTATGGCAAAGACGGTAGTCTGTCCTATTTTATCAAGCGTTTTGACAGATATGGTAAGGGAAAAAAATATGCAACGGAAGGTTTTGCCCAATTGACAGGAAATGCCAGAGATACCAAGTATCGTTTCTGTATGGAGAAATTGGTGCCCGTTATCGAAGAATTTTGTACGTTTCCAGTGGTTGAGAAACTAGAATTTTTCAAAAGGATAGTTTATTGTTTTGTGACTGGAAACGAGGATATGCACCTTAAAAAATTTTCCCTAATTACAAAGAATGGCAAAACGACGTTGGCACCTGCTTACGATTTGTTGAACTCCTCCATTGCGATCAATAATCCTGAAGAAGAAATCGCATTGACCCTGAAAGGAAAAAAAAGTAATTTGAAAGCCTCGGACTTTACGGATTACTATGCGAAGGAGCGATTGCAATTGAACGAAAAAACTATAGAAACCATACTTCAGGACATGTTCCGGGCAAAACAGAAATGGAAGGATTTAATATCGGTTTCTTTTCTTTCCAATGACATGAAAGAAAAGTATTCCAAAATACTGGAACATCGGTTGAAAATGTTTCAATGATCCATTTCGAAATGTCTTAAAGTCGTACTGATATGTTTACCTACGCAGTGTTTTCCTACACATGCAATTGAGGGAGGCACTGGAACCTGCTTCTGGAAAGTTCTATAAAATGAGGATTTTCAACTTTTCGGTGGCGTATGCTCACCGAATAGCTTACCATAAAATGTTTATTGTTTTACTTGATTTTGTCCTCGCCAGTAAATCTTTTAATTCTTCAATGATTCGATTGGGTTTTAACATTTCTGGTAAAGAAATTAATTAATCGAATGCACCCGCATCAAAATTAGAGTCATTCAAATCTAAATAGGGTCGTTGATAGCATTCTGTTGTATGAGTTGAGATTTAATAATTATCCTCGTATCATTTATTAATTCAATATCAATCAAAATAAACCCGTCATTATAATCAAAAGTTCATAATCAATTAAATCGGCCCTATTTGTTTCATATGCCGGTGGTCTTGGTATACTTTTTTTTGTCATGCCTTACCACAACTGATCAGAAAGTAAATATAGAGAAACAAGGTGTTATTAGCTCAATCACGAATGTCCTTGAAGAAAATTATGTGGACAAGGGAATTGCAAGTTAACTATCCCTGATGTTGAAGGAAAATAAAAATTCCAAAAAAAATGAAGGGTTGGATAATAATATATTTGTCGCAAGGGTGAATAAGGGTATTCGTTCAATAGTGAATGACAGGCATTTGCATGTGATGACCAATTCACCTTCAAAGAAATTACCTTGGAGTAAATCATCAATTCTTAAAGTAGATGCTCTGGAGGGCAACATAGGTTATCTTGAACTTTCCGTTTGGGTTGTTTCGTTGAGAACAAGACCGTCTATGATGGCCTTTATGTGCCATCTATCGAAAAAGGTTTTGATTATACTACCCGTGGAGAGGTAAAGGAACACAAATTAATGAATGTGCCATTGGGGATTATTGTCAATGAGGAAACAGCTTCAGTGGCGAGTAGCACATCTTGAGGTTGGATTTTTATAGTTATAAGATAGTCATAATTGTTAAAGTTTTGAAATGGACCATCCCTTTTTATACATTTGGATTTTTTCCCAGAAATTGGAATAAATCCATAATGTGATTATGAAGCCCACCATTCTCCATCTCGATCTTGACACTTTTTTTGTCTCTTGTGAGCGGCTGCTGGACAGTCGTCTGATGAAGCGGCCCCTCTTGGTCGGTGGGTTGGGGGACCGTGGGGTGGTGGCGGCATGTAGCTATGAGACCCGGCGCTTTGGGGTGCACTCGGGGATGTCCATGAAGGTGGCCCGAAGATTGTGTCCGGAGGCCACGGTCATCAAGGGCAATGCGGGGACCTATATGAAGTTTTCCGATACTGTGACCGAGGTCATCAAGGAGAGTGTCCCGGTCTTTGAAAAGGCCAGTGTGGATGAGTTCTATGCCGACCTATCGGGGATGGACCGCTTTTTTGGCTGCTATAAGTACGCCTCGGAAATGCGGCAACGGATCTTGAAAGAGACCGGATTGCCCATTTCCTTTGGACTGTCCCAGAACAAGGTGGTCTCCAAGGTGGCCACGGGGGAGGCCAAGCCCAACAACCAGATGAAGATAGACCTTGGCTTTGAAAGGGAATTTCTGGCCCCTTTGCACATCCGTAAACTGCCTTCGGTGGGGGAGAAGACCTACGGGCTGCTGTCCAATATGGGGGTGACCACCATCCGGACGGTACAGGAACTGCCCTTGGAAATGCTGGAAAGTTGCTTTGGCCGACATGGACGGACCATTTGGATGCGTGCACAAGGACTGGACAATACCCCTTTGGTGCCTTTTCATGAGCGGAAGTCCATCTCCTCGGAACGGACCTATGGAAAGGATACCACGGACATGGTCAAACTGGAGACCACCCTGTTCGCCATGGCGGAAAACTTGGCCTATCAACTCAGACGGGCCAACAAGATGACGGGCTGTGTCAGTGTCAAGATCCGGTACAGCGACTTTAAGACCTATACGAAGCAGAAACGGATTCCCTATACTTCCGCGGACCATGTGTTGGTACCCTTGGTAAAGGAACTCTTTGCCTCCCTCTATGACCGTAGGATGCTCATCCGACTCGTTGGGATCAACTACAGTCATATCGTGGGGGGACATTATCAGATCGACCTCTTCGCCGATGATGAAAAACTGCTGAACCTCTATCAGGCCATGGACCGCGTGCGCAGCCGCTTTGGGGAATCCAGTCTGATGCGGGCCTCGGCCATGGGTGCCCACAGCATAGGAAGGGGTGGAAACCCTTTTGATGGACAACCGCCCATTTTATTGGCCCATAGACAGCAATAATGTACCTGAACAGCCATACATATTACTCCCTGAACTACGGGGTACTCTCCGAAATGGAACTCTTGGAACTGGCCGTCAAGTGCGGTGTGGATGCTTTGGCCCTGACCGACATCAACAACAGCTCGGCGGGGATGAACTTTGTGCGCCTGGCCAAGGAACAGGGGATACGCTCCATCTTGGGGATCGATTTTCGCAATGGGAACGTGCAGGAATTTGTGGGCCTGGCCCAGAACAATGAGGGGTTTCGGGAGCTCAACGCCTTTCTTTCCCAGCATCTGCACAAGGGAACGCTGATTCCCTCCATGGCCCCAGTATTTGAGAATGTCCATGTCATCTATCCCTTCGAGAAGGTACAGGAAGAGGAACGGACGGACTTCCGGGCTTATGAATATATCGGGGTATCGGTGGAGGAGCTCCGAAAACTGCGCTTCTCTAGGTATCGGGATTATACCGACAAGCTGGTGCTTTTGCAGCCCGTTACCTTCCGTAACAAAAAAGATTTCAATACGCACCGGTTGCTTAGGGCCATTGGACTCAATACCCTGCTGAGCAAGCTGCCCCAGTCCGAGGAGGGGAGGGCCACCGATACCATGCGTTATATGGATACCTTGAAAAAGACTTTGGCCGATGTTCCACATATCTGGGAGAATACACGGCGGTTGATGGATTCCTGTACCATTGCCTTTGGGTTTGGAACGGAAAGGGTCTCCCAGAACCAGTCCCGTTTTTTGGAATCCAAGCAGACCGATGTGGAACGGTTGCGGGAACTGGCCCTGGAAGGGTTGCCCCGGCGCTATGCCCATCCCACGGAGCAGGTCAAAGAGCGTATGTTACGGGAATTGGGGATTATCGAAGAGTTGGATTTTGTGTCCTACTTTTTGATCAATCATGATATCGTCTCCTATGCAAGATTCAAGGGCTATCCCTATGTGGGCAGGGGCAGCGGGGCCAACAGTCTGGTGGCCTACCTGATTGGGATCACCGATGTGGATCCCATGGAACTGGATCTGTACTTTGAGCGGTTCATCAATCCCTTTAGGGCCTCGCCCCCCGATTTTGACATTGATTTCTCCACATGGGACCGGGATGATGTCACGGCCTATATTTTTGAACGTTTCGAGCATGTGGCCCTCTTGGGGACCTACAACACCTTTAAGTACCGGGCCGCTGTACGGGAACTGGGCAAGGTGTTCGGTCTGCCCACCGAGGAAATCGATAAGCTCAGTGCAGGTCGGTACGAGCAGGGAACCTTGGACGAGCTGGCCCGTTTGGTGTTGAAATACGCCACCTATATCCATGGGATGCCCAATTATATCAGTGTGCATTCCTCGGGGATATTGATCTTGGACCGGTCACAACACTATTATTCGGCCACGAACCTGCCGCCCAAAGGGTTCCCGACGGTGCAGTTCGATATGATCATTGCCGAGGATGTGGGGCTGTTCAAGTTCGACATTTTGGGACAACGGGGATTAGCGAAGATCAAAGAGGCGGTGGAGGTCATTAAGAAAAATCAACCGGATGCCCCCCTTTTGGACATCAAGAGCGTGGAGGTCATGAAGCAGGATGCCAACATCAACCGACTGTTGAGCGAGGGGAGGGCCATTGGGGCCTACTATGTGGAATCCCCTGCCATGCGGGGGCTGATGAAGAAACTACGGACCGATGACTATCTCGGACTGGTGGCGGCCAGCTCCGTGATCCGTCCCGGGGTATCCTCTTCGGGAATGAAGGATGAATACATCCGTAGGGAACGGGAACCGGAACGCCGTAAAGAGGCCAATCCCGCTTTACTGGAGATTATGCCCGAGACCCATGGGATCATGGTCTATCAAGAGGATGTACTGAAAGTGGCCCACCTCTTTGCGGGACTGGACCTTGGGGAGGCCGATGTGCTGAGACGGGGGATGAGCGGAAAGTTCCGTTCCCGGGAGGAATTCCAGATAGTAAAGTTGAAGTTTTTTGATAACTGCAAACAAAGGGGACATGATGCCACCCTGACCCAGATGGTCTGGGAACAGATCGAGAGCTTTGCGGGCTATGCCTTTGCCAAAGGGCATTCCGCTTCCTATGCAGTGGAAAGCTACCAGAGCCTTTACCTGAAATGCTACTTCCCCTTGGAGTTTATGGTGGCCGTGCTCAACAATGGGGGAGGGTTTTACGATACGGAACTCTATGTCCATGAAGCCAAGATGTGGGGCGGGGTCATCCATCCGCCTTGTATCAACCGCAGTGACCATGTCAATACCATCTATGGCAAGCACATCTATTTGGGACTGGGACAACTCCGGAGTTTGGAACGTTTGGTCATCCAACGCATTTTGAACGAAAGGCAGCTCTATGGGAAGTTCAGGGATTTTGATGATTTTATAGACCGTGTCCCTATTGCCATCGAACAGTTGACGATCTTGGTTCGCATCGATGCCTTTCGGGGCTTTGGGGTGCCCAAGAAGCAGCTGCTCTGGCAGGCCTTGTTCAAGACCAAGTCGCATCGAAAGGATACTGTCCAGAAACTGCTGTTTAAACCCAACCACAGGCATTTTACATTACCGCAACTTCCATCCCATCCCATTGAGGATGCCTATGACCAATTGGAACTCTTGGGCTTTCCGCTATTTGGATATTATGAATTGATGGATACAAAAATAAAGAGTCGGTTGAACGCCAATGATTTTGGGGCCCATGCCGACCAAAAGATATGGATCTACGGCTCGATGGTGCATACCCGCTTGAATACCACCTCCAAAGGGGATACCATGCGTTTTACCACCATGCTCGACCTGAAGGGGCACTTCTTTGACTGTGTGCATTTTCCGCAAACCATGGCGGCCACTCCCATCCATGGTAAGGGTATCTATCTGTGCCATGGTACGGTGACCGAAGAGTTCGGGCATTACAGTCTGGAGGTGGTCATGACCCTCAAACAACCCTTGAAACCCGACCCGAGACAAGAGGGGAAAACCCCGGCCAAGCTTGCCTGATCGGGGTTGTGCACTGTAATTTTATGTGGATCATGGCCGGTGGCCCACTATAGCCTTACCCGTATGGAACCGTTGGGGAGCACAAGCTCGGCATCCACGGTCAACGGGGCACGGGTCCTTGTGGAATAATAGACCCCGTCCCGGTAATAATGGCCGTCATTGTGGTAAAAACCATGGTCACAGTGATGACACTCGTTAAGGTGCTCCAGTTCACGCTTCCTCAGTTCCCTGTAATATTCCCTTTGATCCTTGGCAAGTTCACGATGGTATTCCTGCTCGTTCTTTCGCATTTCCCTAAGGTACTCGGCCTTTCTTTTGTCCTGTTCCTTTTGCTATTTCCTTAGTTTGTTGTTGCCAAAAAGTATTGGGAGCCACTTTAGTGAAAAAGTGGCTCCCAATGGTCGCGTTTGGTGGTTATTCAAATGTATTAAAGGACTTTGGTCTGTCCCGGTATTGGTATGGGATATTGTCCTTCTCCATTGGGTTTTGTGGGTGTTGGGGAATCCCAGTCCAATTCCTCAGGCATAAGCTGTAGATTCGATGCCAATGCCTCGTCCCATTCAATGACTTTGCCACCATAGGTTGCCATACGGCCCATAATGGCCGTCATGGTACTTTTTGCCCCATTTTCGGCGTCATTGATCACGCCTTTGTTCCGTATGGAGGCAAATAATTTATAATGTTCTTCCTGATAGGGATTATGGCCAATCGGATTGCTTATGGATTGTATTTCCTTACCCGAGAGATCGTGGATTTTGGCCACACCGGCATCATTGGTGATCACTGTACCATTGGTAAGCTGAAAGGCCTCCCCAACTTTGTACATCGTACCGGGCTGGTGCCTGCATTGGCTTGAAATGACCGCTCCGCTGGGATAGGTGAACTCCACAAAGTGATGGTCGTAGATCTCACCATGGTCCGGACCTTTCCTGACCATTCTACCGCCCATCCCTTGCGCAGAGACAGGGTACTCACCGATGAACCAATTGGCCACATCGATATTATGGATATGTTGTTCGAGGATATGGTCACCGCAAATCCAATTAAAATAATACCAATTCCGCATTTGATATTCAAGTTCGGACTGTTCCGGTTTTCTCGGACGTACCCATACCCCTTCACTGTTCCAATAGACCTGGCCCGATACAATTTTTCCCAAATCACCATTTTTAATGAGTGCGTTGGTCTTGATATAGTTTTCTTGGTAATGGCGTTGTAGACCGACCACAACGTTCAACTTCTTTTGATCGGCAAGCTTTGCGACCTCAAGTACCTTTCTAATTCCAGGTGCATCGGTGGCCACCGGTTTTTCCATGAAGACATGTTTGTCGTTTTCTATGGCATAGGCGAAGTGATAGGGTCTAAATCCAGGAGGAGTGGTCAATATCACAACATCGGCCAGATCGATGGCTTTTTTAAATCCATCAAATCCAACGAACTTATGCTTCTCTTTTACGTTTATCTTCCCGGTATCCTTGTATTTATCATATAGATTGCCATAGCTGGAGTTCAATTGGTCCTCAAAGAGGTCGGCCATGGCCACAAGCTCTACGTGTTCATCCGCTTGGAGGGCTTGATTGGCCGCGCCTGTTCCCCTACCTCCACAGCCCACCAGGGCGATTTTTAATTTTTTTTCGTTAAAAACGTTCATCATTCCATTGGTACTCAAGGATGGCAGGATAAGTGCCCCTGAAGCGATGGAAGTACTTTTTATAAAGTCTCTTCGAGATTTGGTATTGGCATTGTTTTTATTGTTCATCTTATTCAATTTTAATGTCAGTATTGATCTTTTATCCAGTAGTTTTCAAATTCTTCCTTCTTGGGTGTTGCATAGGGCCTTACTATCCTAAAGCCCACAAAACCGGCATCGGTGAACCACCATTTACTGCGGGGAAATTGGGGATCCCTTTGTTTCCAAACAGGGTCTGAGGCCAATCTTGATGCACTGCGCAACTCTTGTGCCCCGTCCCTAAATGATCCTCCCCGAATGGAAATTGGATATTCATTTGTGGGCGGTTCAAAGGGCATTTCGGCATCCGCATAGCCATTTTTATTATATTGGTCCAAGGTCCATTCCGCAACATTGCCGTACATGTCGTGCAGGCCCCAAGGGTTTGGTTCCTTAGATCCTACTTCATGGTATCTCCCATTACTGTTTTCGTTGAACCAGGCAAATTCCTCCAGTTGGGCTGCATCGGTTCCAAAGTGATATGGGGTGTTGTTTCCCGCCCTGGCAGCATATTCCCATTCCGCTTCTGTGGGAAGCCGATAATAATGGCCCGTGATGGACGATAGCCATTCACAGAAGGTGGATGCGGCCCTTTGGGTGATATTTACCGCTGGAAAACCCTCTTCCCTTCCCATGCCCAAGCTCATGTCGACATATGGGGTCGTGGCCCCTGATACGGCATCGGTGTCCCATTGGACGTCGCCTGCCCTCTTCTCGTTATCAAGGTCGTCAATTGCCCTTTCCACAAAGAGGTTGTACAGCTCCCAGGTTATTTCAAGTTTTGACATCCAAAACCCGTTCATTTCGATTTCGCGTACCGGACCTTCATCCGGTTTTCGTCCAGGTTCGTTTTGAGGGCTTCCCATTTGAAATGTCCCCGAAGGGATCGCAATCATTTCCACAGTCGCCGTTGTCCCCGGTAGGTGTTCCGCATAATTTGACCTATCTTGACCAAAGCACATTGCGATACCACCTAGAATGGAACAGATAGTTTTTAAAATTGTGATATTTGAATTCATAATGCACATTAAAAGGTATCACTGGTTTTATAGGCTTCAATAACGGCAAGCTCCCCTTGCTTGCCCGCCCCGGAGTTGCCATGTTCCATTCCCACGATACCGGTATATCCCTTGGAATGGATATGCTTGAAAACATTTCGATAATTGATTTCCCCAGTGGTCGGTTCTTTCCTGCCCGGATTGTCACCGACCTGAAAATAGGCAATCTCTTCCCATGCCGCATCTATGTTGGGGATCAGGTTCCCCTCTTGGATCTGTTGGTGGTAAATGTCAAAAAGTATCTTGCAGGAGGGACTGTCCAC